>DASUJK010000410.1:0-14592 GCA_036279295.1 Pseudonocardiaceae bacterium
TGTGACTGGTCAGGTGTTTAGGCGGGAAGTTCGGGCAGCCAGGGACGACGTTCGGCCAACATGGTCAGCGCATCGATGAACCGGATCCCGTGTTTCACGGCGGTAGCCAGGTAACTGCGGATCGCGGTGAAGTCCCGGGCACCGGCCAGAGTCCGCATGCTGCCAGAGACCTTCTGCCGGATCTTGACCATCCGGATCTCGCGTTCGGCCGCGTTGTTGTCCCAGGGAACCGCGAACCCCTCATCCAGGAACCGCAGATAGTCGGCTTGACGATCCCGCAACCGCCGGGCCAGGGCACGATGCTTGGCACCGCGCTTGCCACCACCAGCGACCCGGGCACCCAGGACACTGGCCGAACACAGCCGGCCAACCAGTACCGCACGCGCAGCCGCGTCCACCACGGTGCGCCCAGCGGTCCGCGCATCGTCGACCAAGACCTTGAGGTCCAGCAGCGCGTCACGCGCTTGCCCAGCCCAACTCCACTGATCCTGTGGTAGCTGCTCGGCCACCGCGACCAGCTCACGGACGACGTGCGCGTTGCACAACGCGTGGGTGGCGTCGGTGTAGGTGTCATAGGGCGACCAGGCGTCATGCACCGCGACACCGCGAAACCCCAGCAGGACCCCGGCGTCCCGCATACCTTTCACACCCCGACGAGGATGCACGGTCAACAGGCTGAACTTGTTCGTGGAAGCCGAATGCACCCACTGCAAGCTGGCATCCACCCGCAGTCCGGTCTCGTCGAAGTGGGCCACCGGCGCGGCGGTGATCGCCCCCCGGATCCGCTCCAGCACACCCGAGTCCCGCACATCGCGGGCCATCCGCCCACTCAGCGAGGCCACCGTACCGGCCGAAATCGGGATACCGAACAGTTCGCCCAGCGCGTCAGCGGTCCGCGCCGTGGACAGGAACTGCCCGGTGTAGAGGTAGGTGCAGACCGCCGCGACGTTCGGACCGTAGGAGGCGGGCGCGGTGATGCCCTCGGGTGCGGCGCCGGTACTGACCGCGCCGCAGCCACACCGCCGCGAGATCACTTGGTGGTCAACGACTTTCACCGTGATCTTCGGGATGTCGAACACCTGCCGGGCATCCACCCCCACCACGGCCGCTGTGCGCAAGCCCCCACCGCACCCATCACACCGGTGCGGTTCGTGCCGGATCACCCGATCCGGCCGCTGCACTCGCATCAACGTGCGGCCTTCATGGCCGGCCTGTCCGCCTGGCTTGCGCCGTGACCTGCCCCGTAACGACTTGGGCGTGGGCTTCTCGAACGGCGAGTCCGACGAGGGAGGTTTCGAGGAGTTCGTCGAGTTCTGCTTCAGTTGCGCTTCCAGATCAGCAATCCGCGCTAACGCCGTGTCCAACGCACTGCGCAACTCGACCACCAACGACGCCAACTCCTCATACGAGGGCTGCGGTTCGTCGGACATGGCCATCATGATCCACCCGGTCGCAAGGCGGATCAACTCGCCACGCCGGCCCAAACACCTGACCAGTCACATATATTTTACCTATGGCGTTATCTGACCATTTCAGGCCCATGCGACTACCCAGTTGGCGGATCAGGTCAGTAACTTCGTCATGCCCGAGTGGCTTCAGGTATTCTACGGCTATGTAGTTGAACGATGGGTTCTCAATACCATTGATTGAGTTCCTTTCGAATATGCTTGGATTTGTTCCTGTGACGAAGTAGCTGATTCGCTCTGGGAACTGCTGATCTAATCCTCGAAGAAGCCGTCACAGTTTAATGAAAGAGTTCCCCCATGATGATCCTGGTGTGTCAGGGGATAGGAGTTCGATTTCATCGAGCATGAATATTACTTTACGGCTAGTTAGACGCAGCAGTTGACGAAGATCGTAGTCAAAGAATTCTATGATACTTACTTCTTTTGGGACCTGCGAGAAGAGGCGATGTTTTCCGAATAGTTCAAAGTTTTTCAGACTTGGCAATTGGCGGCCATTGGAGTCTAGGAGCGACTCTCCAAGGCTCCACAAGAGATAATCGAGACTCGGATTCACCGCATCGACTCGTTCTAGGTCGAGGCTGGCGACGTAGTTGTTCTCATAGCCTTGCAGGACGGACCTGAGTCGGTACAGGAGAGATGTCTTACCGATTTTTCGAAGGCCGAACAGGCCGACATGGTGACCGCCCATGTTCAAGCGTTTTGCAATTTCTGTGATGGAGGACTTGCGGCCAAAAAAATCTTCGGATCGAGTTACGGCGGTTGGAAGGTCATAGAGATCTCTGCTATACAGTCTTCGTTGTAGCGAAGCTACCAGTCCGCTCCCATTGTTGTTTGCAAACTGAAGCATCTGTTGCGCCGAGAACCCGAGGACAATTGTATTGAGAGTTGACGCTGTCTCGTTCACGTATGATTCCGTATGTGGATCTGCTGTTACTACGATCGCAAAGTCTTCACACAGTCTTGGTCGCTCTTGTTCAAGAATTCCGACGGCTTGTGTAACGCTCCGGGCTTGGAATTCGTATGCTTCGACCACCCAAACAAGCACCTCGCGACTGGTGTGAAATAATTCTCTTAGGCGTGCTGGAAGCTTAAGATAGATCCCCCCGCGTGTGCCTTCTGCTTCGTCTCGCACCCAGACAATCTCGAAACCGGCTCCTCTAAAGGCCTTGGCGATATGCTGCCGCGACTCACTCCGCGTAATGAATCTGGCAATTCGTACGTTGTCGATAGCCATTTTTGTCCTTGGGGTATCGCCGGTCTCGGGTTTGCTGATCGATGCCGCTTGTCTGGCGTGAAGACGCCTTCTGGTGGAACCTTGTTACAAGAAAACATACATTGAAAACTATGTTGTGACCAGCAGATCCCGATGGAAGTGGCGTTCAAGGGGCCGAAGAAGCTCTACGGCCGGTTGGGCTACCTCGACGTGCGCCGCATTGCCGAGTACGACCCGCAGGCGTTCACCGACCTGGCGTGCACACCGCCCGCCATCCATCGGTACGGCGCCGCGATGGCCAACCGTGTGCATGCCCTGTGTCAGCACGTGGTCGACGTGTACGACGGTGACCCGGAGGCGATCTGGATCGCCGGCAACCCGACAGCGGCCGAGGTGCTCAAGCGGCTCAAGGCGCTGCCCGGTTACGGCGAGCAGAAGGCCAAGATCTTCCTGGCGCTGCTCGGCAAGCAGCGCGGGGTTCAGCCCTACGGGTGGCGCAAGGCCGCCGGTGACTACGGCAAGGCCGGCTCGCACCCGCTCGGTCGCCGACGTCACCGTGCGGAGTCGCTGCAACAGGTCCGCACGTTCAAGAAGGCGGCCAAGGCAGCCGCCAGGGCGACCACCGCCTAGCGGGCAAAACGTGCCGGTGACGATTCAGAGTGCGGCCCTTATGCTCGGTCGATGACCAGCACCTCGGCTGCCATCGGAACGCGTGCCGCGGCACGTTTTCGCAGGCGACTGGCGCCTACCGGCGGTACCCGCCCCGCGTGGTGGCCCGTGTGGTCGAAGGTGGCCGCGATGCGGACGGCGCGGGCCACCGTGGTCATCCCGTTGATGTTCGCCCTGGCCTACGAGGTGATCGGCGACCTCCAGGTGGCCACGTTCGCCGCGTTCGGCTCGTTTGCCACGCTGGTGCTCGCGGCCTTCGGCGGCCGGCGGCGCGACAAACTCGTCGCACACCTCGGGCTCGGTGCGGCCGGCAGTGTGCTCCTGGTGATCGGCACCGCGGTCAACTCGTCCATCCTGCTGGCCACGCTGATCACCATCCCTGTCGTGTTCGTCGTCCTGTTCGCGGGCGTGGCCGGGCCGAACGCCGCGTCCGCGAGTACGGCGGCGCTGCTGGCCTACGTGCTGCCGGCCGCGTCACCCGGTGTCGTCGGCATGATCCCGGCGCGACTGGAGGGCTGGTGGCTGGCCACCGCCGCCGGCACCATCGCGGTGCTGGTGTTCTCACCCAAGTCGCCGGGTACGGCACTGCGGATCGCGGCCGCGAACACGGCCCGCGCGCTGGGCACCAGGTTGGGCGCGGCACTGCACGGGGACACCGACCCGTCGCACGCCGACGAGTGTCTGGCCGCCAAGCACCAGCTGATGACCACGTTCACCGCGACCCCGTACCGGCCGACCGGCCTGGCCACCGCCGACCAAGCGCTGGACAGCCTCGTCGGGCTGCTGGAGTGGTGCACGTCGGTGATCGCGGACAGCCTCCGCGAGTACGACGATCTCAGCCGGGTGGATCCGGTCGAACGACAACTGCTCGCCGACACCAGCGCGACCCTGCTGGACATCGCAGCCGTGCTGGACGACGAACCGGTGGAGCCCCAGCTGGAATGCCTGGAGCGCAGCCTGGCTGCCAGCGTCGAGCACCTGCGGGAGCAGCACAGCGACAGCGCGGGCTACAGCGACGCGGTGCACCTGTCCTTTCACGCGCGCACGGCGGCCGTCGCCGCGCACACCGCGCTGGCCGACGCGCTCATCACCGCGCATCGGGCCGATCCGACGATCGTCAGTGGTCGGCGTCGGCGCTGGTACGGCACGGCGATGTCCGACTCGCTGTACGAAGGTCGGCTCGCCGGGTTGAGTGCGGCGGCCGGGGTCGTCTCGCGGCACGCCAGCCTGCGGTCGGTGTGGTTCCTGAACAGCGTGCGGGGCGCGGTCGCTCTGGCCGGTTCCGTCGCCGTTGCCGACCTGACCGGTGTGGCGCACGGGTTCTGGGTGGTGCTCGGCACGCTGTCCGTGCTGCGCACCAACGCGGCATCGACCGGCGCGACCGCGGCGCGGGCCCTCCTCGGCACCGCTGCCGGGTTCGTCATCGGCGCGTTGCTGCTGCTCGCGATCGGCACCAGTACCGGGGTGCTGTGGACGGTGTTGCCGATCGCGATCCTGGTCGCCGCGTACGCGCCGGGCACGCTCCCGTTCGCCGCCGGGCAGGCCGCGTTCACGGTGGTCGTGTCGGTGCTGTTCAACCTGCTCTCGCCGGCGGGCTGGGAGATCGGCGTGGTCCGGATCGAGGACGTGGCGCTCGGTTGCGCGGTGAGCCTCGTGGTCGGCGTGCTGTTCTGGCCGCGTGGCGCCGCCGCTCTCGTGGGTGACGACCTTGCCGACGCGCTCCGGGCCGCCGGTGCGTACCTGTCCGAGGCCGCGAGTTGGGCGCTCGGCCTGCGGTCCGCCGCGCCCACGGCGTCCGCCGCCATCAACGCCAACGCACGGCTGGACGACGCGATGCGCGGGTTCCTCGCCGAGCAGGGTTCGAAGAAAGTGCCGAAGGAGGCACTGTGGCGGCTCGGCGCCGGGGCGATGCGGGCCAGGCTGACCGGACACTCACTCGCCGGGCTGCCCAGCCCGGGGCTGGAACCGGACCCGCTGCGCGACATGCTGCGCGAACAGGCCGATCAGCTCGCGGCCTGGTACGACTACCTGGCGTCCCGGCTGGACCGCACCGACCACGGCGGTGTGGCGCTGCTGGCCCCGCCGAAGTTCCACGATCCGGTGACATCCGCAGGTGTGGCCGACCTCGGCTCGGCACTGTGGGTGAGCGAGCACCTGCGGCACATCACGCCCCGGCTGGCGGAGCTGGTCGAACCGGCGCAAGCCGTTGCGGCACAACGTCATCGGCCCTGGTGGCGTTAGCACAGCGGCGTTAGAACAGTCCCGGTTCCGGCTGCCACACCGGCCGCGTGATCACCCGGCCGCCGACTGCCTCCTCACACCCGCGCGCGGCCAGCCGGTCGGCGCGCTCGTTGCCGGGATGGCCCGCGTGGCCCTTCACCCAGAGCCACCGCACGTCGTGTGGCGCGAGGGCTGCCTCCAGCTGTTGCCACAGGTCGGCGTTCTTCACCGGCTCCTTGGCCGACGTACGCCAGCCGTTGCGCTTCCAGCGGGGCATCCACTGTGTGATGCCGTTCTTCACGTAGGTGCTGTCGGTGTAGAGCTGCACCGTCGATGACCGGGTCAGGCTCTGCAACGCGCGGATCGGCGCGGTCAGCTCCATCCGGTTGTTCGTCGTGATCCCGGGCTCGCTGCCGTAGAGCTCCTTCTCGTGGCCGCCGAACAGCAGCACGGCACCCCACCCGCCAGGACCAGGATTGGGCACGCAGGCACCGTCGGTGTAGATCTCCAGACTCGGCGCTGCATCGTCAGACGTCACCGGAGCAACCTACCCACCGCGAGCTCCGGATCGAGCGCCGCCGCCCCCGTGTTTCGCAACGAACTCCGCTGCCGTGACGGATGCCGTCGAGGCAGGCGGTAGGTGCCACGTCACTGACGATGACATCGAGGTGGTGGAAATGCGTCCGCTGTCCCGCCCTGAGCACAGGACCGCCGAGGAACTGGTCGACCGGCATCGCAGGCTGCCCCGGGTCGACCACGGTGGCATGTGGCAGGAAGCCGATGAGTTCTTCGGCATCGAGGACGTGATCCCCGGAGGTCTGGCGGACATGGTCGAGGTCATCGCGGTCTGAGCCGGTGCGGGCTCAGCTGGTCAGCCAGCGGCGGGCCTTGGGGGACGCGAGCTTGTGCCACAGCCGAGGGAATTCCTGCTCACGCTGGAGTGCCGCCATCCCGAGCCTGCCGTGCAGCAGGCCGAAGGTGAACGCGTTCGCGCCGTCCAGGTGGGCCTGCACACCCAGTTCGCGCAACGTGGTCCGCAACACGACGTAGTCGTGGTGATCGCCGAGTACCCGCTGGACCTGCCTGCTGCGCCGCCGGTACCGGTCGGCCGGCTTGCCGACCACGGGAACCAGCAGTTCCGCGCCGTAGCGGACAGCCTTCACCGCCTTGCGCACCCGGTGCAACTCGCCATCGCGCGCCGCACCGGTGGCCGACTCCGCCCTGCTCGTCACTCGACGTGCCCGGCGGTAGGCCTTCGCCACCATGGGCGGCAGCACGCGGGCAGCACGCTTGCCGGCCTTCCCGCCGGTCGGTGCGAATTCGTCCAGTGCGCGGGCCAGTTCGACATACCGCACTGAGTCTATTGTGGACATAAGCTCCGCCTGGGCCAAGGCCGCCGTCCTGGCCAGCTGCCGGTCCACCTCGGCGGACACCGGCCCGAGCACGAGTTCCACCGGTGTCGCATGGATCTCGGCGGCCAGCCTGCGGCCGGTCACCTGGGTGTCCCGCGCCTCGCCCAGCACGTCGGACAGCCACTTCAGCTCGCCGCGAAACGCTACCGGGCCGCACACCTTGCCGAATGTGCGCACCGTGCTCCGCAACCGGCGCACCGCCACCCGCATGTCGTGCACGCCGTCGTGTTCACCGTTGCGCACGGCCATCTCGCCGGCCCGCAACCGGTGGACGTGCTCACCCACGTATGCCGTGACCGCCTCGCCCGCGGTGCAGCGCGTGCCCAACTTGACCGGGGTGCGGTCGATCGTGCCTGTCATGCCCGCCGGGTACCCGTTCGATCGCCTTCGTCACCCGGCCAGGTGCCGGTCGCCTTGTGGTAGGCGGTCGCGCCCGCGCGATCCACCGCCGCCTTCGCCAGGCCGAAGATCGCGCCCTGCACGGCGGCCGCGGTCAGCACCTCACGCCACGAGTAGTCCCGCGCGGTCGCCTGCGGCGCGTCTTCCTCGCCGGACGCCCACTTCCAGACACGCTTGAACACCGCGCCACCCACGAGGCCGCCGAGCACTCCGAAGATCAGGCCGAGCGGCTTGTACAGCAGAGTCACCGGTTCCGCCTCCGCCGCGTCACCAACCGCAAACCCAGCAGCAGCACGGCAAATCCGGCCAGGAACGGCGCAGGCTTCCGCCGTACCGTCTCGGCCACGTTGCGCCCACCGTCGCGGACCGGCTGCGGCAGACCGTCCCATTTCTCCTTCACCTGGGCACCGACCTGCTGCACCGCGTCCTTGGTCCGGGCGGGCACGTCGAACTTGTCGGCCAGTTCCTGCGTCGTCTGACCGAGTGCGGCCCGCACCCGCTCGGTATCGGCGAGGATTCGCTCCTCGGTCCTCGGCTCGTCCGGCGTCATCGGTGCACCCCTTCCTTGACCACCTTGATGTCCTCCTGGACGCCCGCCATGGCCTCCGTCGGAATCGGCGGCACCGCACGCTTGACCTGACTGCGCCCGGCCAGCGCCAGTCCGCCCGCGACCAGCAGGCCCGCTCCGCCGACGACCAGCGCGGCCACCCATACCGCCCAGACGGTGGCCAGCAGCAGGATGACGCCCGCCATCAGCGCCAGTCCCGCGTACGCCGCG
This sequence comes from Pseudonocardiaceae bacterium, assembly GCA_036279295.1. Lineage (GTDB taxonomy): Bacteria > Actinomycetota > Actinomycetes > Mycobacteriales > Pseudonocardiaceae > DATEPR01. The sequence continues at coordinate 8,158 of DASUJK010000410.1, forward strand.
ATGAGGCCGGCACCACCGAACGCGCCGGCGCCGACGCCAAGTCGCTTGCCCTTGCGGCTCAACTCGATGCCGACCAGCTGGATCTCGTCGTGCACCAGGGTGCGGAGCTGGGTGGTGGCGTCCTCGACGAGTTGGGCCACCGATCGTTCGCCAGGTAGCGGATTCGTGCCGTCGGTCATGGTGGTCCTTTCATCTCGATTGGTCCGTACGGACCAATGATTACCCGTCCGTCCGGACTTTCAACCATCTGGTTACGCGAGCCCGTTCCGGTCAATTCCCAGGACATGGAGCCGAGCCGAACCACACACGAACTCACCCTCGGGGTCGAGGAGGAGTTCCTGGTCGTCGACGAGACGGGCAATCTGTCCTACCGGGGTACGGAGCTGGCCGCCGACGTCGAGGACATCGACGGTGAGTTCCAGCGGGAACTGGTCCGCTGCCAGGTCGAGACGACGACACCGGTCTGCCGGGACGCCGGTGACGTGCTGCGACACCTGACCGAGCTGCGTCGCGACGTGGCAGGTCGGGCGGCCGAGCGTGGGCTGCGCCTGGTGCCCAGCGGTACTCCGGTGCTGCCCGCGACCGAACTGCCCGAGATCTCGCCCGGCTCGCGCTACCAGCGGATGGCCGAGTGGTTCGGCGACATCGCGCGGACCAGCAACACGTGCGGCTGCCACGTGCATGTCGCGATGGCCGACCGCACCACCGGTGTGCGGGTGATCAACCGGGTTCGGGCGTGGCTGCCGGTGCTGCTCGCGCTCAGTGCCAACTCGCCGTTCGACAGCGGCAGTGACACGTCGTACCACAGCTGGCGGCACATCCTGTGGTCCCGCTGGCCGTCCTCCGGGCCGCCGCCGGTGTTCGACTCGCTGGACCACTACGAGACCAGCGTCGACGCCATGCTGCGGTCAGGTGCGTTGCAGGACCGAGGAATGGTCTACTGGGACATCCGGCTGTCCGAGCACCAGCCGACGATCGAGTTCCGGGTGTGTGACGTCACGCGGACGGCTGAGGTGGCCGCGCTGCTGGCCGGCTTGATCAAGGGTCTGGTCGCGACCGCGCTGGACGGCTCGGAACCGGTCACCGTGCCGCACGAGGTGCTGCGGGCGAACCTGTGGCGCACGGCCCGGGAGGGACCGGGTGGCCGCTGCCTGCACCCGGTGTCCGGCGACCTGGTGCCGGTGTGGGATCAGGTGGACGATCTGGTCCAACTCATCGGACCCGCCCTGCGTGGGGACAGCGACCTGGACCTGATCAAGGCCGGGTTGGCCGCGCTGCGCGAGTCGGGTGGCGGCGCCGAACGCCAGCGGGCCGGTTACGCCGAACGCGGTCGGTGGACGGATGTCGTCGCAGCGTTGGCGATCACATGAGCTGCCTGGTTGGCCGCTCTCCCAGGGGGTAGCCCAGGAAGGGGATACTCGAGGAGGTCGGCGTGGCGGTGGCGTTCGTGTTGGCAGGCGGCGGCAGTCTGGCGGCCAGCCAGGTGGGGATGTTGCGGGCGCTCACCGAAGCGGGTATTTCACCCGATCTGATGGTCGGTTCGTCCGCGGGCGCGATCAACTCGTACTGCTTCGCGGAGCATCCGACCGAGGCCGGGCTGGACCGGCTCACCGGGCTGTGGTGCGGCCTGCGCCGCAGGGACGTCTTCCCGTTCCGGCTGGATCAGATCCTGGCCGGCCTGGTCGGCCGTCGCGACGGCATCGTGCCGCCCGACCGGCTGCGGGCCTACCTGCGCCGGCACGTCGGGTCGGCCGATCTCGCCGACACCACCGTGCCGACGTATCTCGTGGCCACCGACCTGGCTGCGGGCGAGCCGATGGTGTTCTCGTCGGGACCGGTGGTCGAGGCGCTGATGGCCAGTACCGCGATGCCCGGCGTGTTCCCACCGGTGCGGATCGGGGACCGGCAGTACGTCGACGGCGGCATCACCGCGGACACGCCGATCCGGCAGGCCGAGGACGCCGGCGCGACCGTGACCTACGTGCTGCCGAGTGTCGGGCCGGAACGCCCGACAACGCTGCGCGGTGCCGTGCCGGTGCTGATGCACGCGATCGGGCACGTGTTCGGCCATGTCGTCGCCACCGATGTGGCCGGGGCGGACGGCGAGGTCCACGTGCTGCCCGCGCCCGAACAGGGCCGGGCGAACCCGTTCGACTTCCGTGCCACCGCAAGGCTGATCGACGAGGGCTACGCGACAGCGAAGGCAACGCTGGCCGGGCTCAGGTCCGCGGTGTCGTCATGACCACCATACGGACCTCGCCGAAGTAGGTGCTGCCCGCGTCGTCCACCACCCAGGCCTGCTCGGGTTCCGGCAGCGCCTCGGACAGGGTGAGTTCGGAGGGTGCGTTCGGCTGCCGCACGGCCGACCGTAGCGCCGCGAGGAACGACAGGACCGAGATCGGCGACCGGAAGTCGACGTAGAACGGCTTCACCTCGCTGGGCAGCTTGACGTAGACCCGGTCGGGGCAGCCGAGTTCACGCCGCCAGGTGTCCACCTCCCGGTACGAGTCGAACTCGGGCGCAGGCCTGGTGAACGGCTGACCGCCGACGTCCACCCGCCACGTCTCCCGCGCGATGACGAACCGGCCGACCGCCATCCTCGGCGCGTGCGACGCGGCGGAAATGCCCTTCCACCCGTCCAGCACCACGGCCGACAGGAAGTACGAGAAGAAGTCGCGGAACGCCAGCCGGTTGCCGTTCGCCAGTTCGGCGTACACGGCTCCGTCGGCGACCCCGACCTGGACGGCCGTCATCGGCACGGTGCCCGCGGGTGCCCCGGTCACGTCGGCGAACGCGAAAGTCAGGTCGCCGGGCACGGGCAGCGCCGGCATGGTGCGCCCGGTGTTGCGTGGCCACGAATCGGGGAACGCCGGCACCACCTCGGGACCGATCCGCGAGCGTAGGAACCGGGACAGCGGGTAGTCCTCGCCGAGGCTCCATTCGAACACCGGCCCGACGGTTGTGGGCACGCTGATGTGGATCTCGCTGAGCACCACGTCGTAGTCGCCGGTCCGCACACCGTCCAGCGACCGCGAGACGAGTTGGAGGTCCGGCGAGTGGATCGCCGCTGCCGGCCAGCCGGGGCCGGGCGACGGGAACAGCCGGGCCACGGCGGTCCGGAACTCGCCGGGGTCGAACGTCCAGCCGGAAGCCGACGCGTGCAGTTCGTCGACAAGTTGTTGCCACCGCACGTGGAACTCGGCCAGCACACCGTCCATCGGCTTGGGTTTGGTGCCGAAGAAGCCGTTCATCACGTCGAACCACACCGTGTCCAGGCGACGGCTCGCGCCCGACCACGCCTGCCGGAAATGTTCCTCGTAGACGGCCGCGGTGCGCCAGGTGAGCCACTGCGAGATCGCCAGCACACCGGGCAGCCCCTCGCCGACCCGCGCCAGGAAGTCCGCCCCCAGCTCGACGTCCAGGCCCCGGAGGCACTCCTCGTAGGCGATGCCCCGGCCTGCGTACATCTGGCCGCTGCGTCGGGTCGCGTCCGCACCGGATGCCTGCTCGAAGGCCGCTGCCAACCCGGTCTGCGCCGCGGCGACGTCGTCGGCGTTGCCGCTTGCCGACTCCAATGCGGCCAGCGCGGAGAGGAACGGCGCCGTTCTGGCCACCGCGCGGTCCCGGATCCGGTTGTCGCCGATCGCCGCGAGTCGGGCGTTCAGCACGGTCACACATTCCGGGCCGAGCGGCACGTTCGCGCCGGACACGACGCGGCGGCGCCGCTCCAGCGCGGTGATCGAGGCGTCCACCGTCTCCGGCGTGACCCCGAGCGCGTCGGCCACCTCGGCCACGATCCGCACTCGCGGCCGTTCGCCGTCACAGCACTCCAGCACGGCCAATTCCACTTCGGACAGTGACTGTGGCTCGCTTCGAGGCTGGTACAGCAACCCGTCCCGGACCGCGTGGTGGCTGCGCCGTCGCACCGGCAGCCAGCGCGCGATCTCCGGGTCGTCGGCCAATGCGGCGGCCAGCGCGCGGACCGCCCACGGCTCGGCGAACGTCCTGCGCCGGCCGACCAGGGCGGCCCCGGGCCGCTGGGTGAGGTGGCCCGCTGTGTCGGCGAGCCTGCCCCAACCGACCGGGCCGAAGAAACCGATTGTCTCGGTCTTGCCGCAGTACCGCGCGAGATAACGCGCGATGCGGTACTCGCGTTTGCGCTTCTTGGCGTCCCGGCCGGGTTCCTGAGCGGACCGCTCGAACGACTCGACCATCGGCAGCGCGCCGGGGTTCTGCCAGGCCAGCGCCTCCCGGAAGACATCCGAGCCGACCATCCTGGCCATCGCCTTGGACGTCCGCAGCAGTTCCTCGCCGAACAGGTCCGGATCGTCGACCGGTGTCGCCCAGGTCAGCTCCGCGAGCAGGTCGGCCGGCAGCCCGGTGGTGCGCAGCGACACCGGGGACAACACCGACCAGTCACCGCCGGGCAGCGGTGTCATGTCGAATGTCCACTCGGGATCCATCAGCGCACTTCCTTCAGTCGGCCTGCTCGGTCCGGACGGTGAACGTGCGGGCGGCCCGCATACACCGGTCGACCAACTCGTCCTCGGAATCGCCGCCCAGCACGAGGAACAGGTACCAGTCGGACGGGCCGCTGAGCCTGGCCCGCTCACCGACCTTGCGACGCCGATGCCACGTGATCATGCCGGGGAACGCGGTCAGCTCGTCGTCGGTCGGCATCCCGGCGATGATCCCCGGCGTGGTCGGCCGGACGCTGATCCCGCCGATGTGCGACCGGGCCGGCACGAGCGGTGGCACGGTGCCGGTCAACGCCGCCTCGGCGGCCAGGGTCCACGTCGAATGGCCGTGGTGGGCGCCGATCATGTACTGGATCCAGCCGCCGCCGGCACGCGTGGCGATCTCGGAGAAGACCAGTTCGCCGTCCGGGCGCTGGAACACCTCAAGGTGACTCAGGCCGTCCCGGATGCCCAGCGCGGGATTCAGCAGTGCGTGCATGTCCCGCAGGCCCGCGTACAACTCGGTGTGCTCGTCGGGCGCCAGGATCACCGAACCGTCGAGTGCGTTGTCCAGCACGGTCATCCTGGGTCGCAGGTAGCGGTGCACCACGAACGTCAGCGCCTTCTCACCGGACCAGATCGCGTCGACGCAGAACTCGTCGCCGGTCACGTACTCCTCGACGATGAGCTGACGGGACCGCTGCGACGTGTCGAACGTCAGGCCGTTGGCCGCCGCTCCCAACTCGGCGACGTCGTCCACCCGGACGGTGGTCGTGGCGCCGAAACCGGCGGCCGGCTTGACGATCAGCGGTGCGGTCAGCGCTCCCGCGATCGACGCCACGGCCGCCTGTTCCGCCGCGTCGGGCAGTGACCGGAACTCGGCCGTCGGCACACCGGTAGCGCGCACCAACTCCTTCATCAGGCGCTTGTCCCGGTGTGCCACGTGGTGCAGCGGATCGTCGGCAAGGCCGAGCAGCAGCCGCAGGTAGCCGGCACCGAACTGGCTCAGCTCGCTCTGGTTGAACAGCCGGGTCACCGCACAGCTGGACCGCACGTCGACGGCCACCGCGGCCAACTCGGGCAGCGAGTCGAAGCTGCCCACGCCGTAGACCTTGCGGCACCGGGCCAGCAGCGTCTGGTCCAGCGTCGCGTACCGGCGGTCGACGGCGTCCAGCACGAGGCACACGTCGGCGTGCCGGTCCAGCAGCGCGGCCAACAGTTCCGGCTGGTACTTGCACACGACAACGGTGCCGTCAGCCGGTTGGGCGCTCATCGGCCACCTCGTCCAGCCGCAGGAGGTTCCGCACACCACGCCGGTCGGCCTTGCCACCGGGCAGCAACGGCAGATCGGGCAGCACCAGCACGCGGTCGGGCATCTCCGCGCCCAACGGCGCCCGCAACCGCCTGCGCAGGCCGCCAGCCGCAGCCGGATCGGGACCGGCCACCACCAGGACGATCTCGCTGGTCGACGTGAGCTGCACACAACAGGCGGCCTGGATGTCGGCCAGGTTCGCTGCTGCCTCCTCGATCCGCATGATGTCCACAAAGGTCCCCCGGCGCTTGACGAGGGAATCCAGCCGACCGGCGACGACCAGGTCACCGTTCGGATCGCACAACCCTCGGTCCTGCGTGTGGAAGGTGGTGGTGTCGTCCTCGCGGCGCAGCCGGTCCAGGTCGTCGGCCGAGCACGTGTCCGGCAGGTAGCCCAGCGAGCCGAACCGGGTCGTGATGGTCACGCGCCGGATGCCCGGCCGGTCGCCCTCCGGGCCGGTCGGCACCAGGTCGACGTCGGTGTCCGGCAGTGGACGGCCGACCGGTTGCAGGCCGGGGTCGCAGTCGGCCGGCACCCTGTAGCGGAACTTGGCGAGGGTGGTCTCGGCCGGCCCGTAGAGGTTGAGCACCGCACTGTGTGGCGCCGCGGCGCGCCACCGTTGCACATGCCGCCCGTACAGCGGTTCGCCGGCGAACAGCGTGTACC
>DASUJK010000411.1:0-15224 GCA_036279295.1 Pseudonocardiaceae bacterium
TTCACCTGGCGGCTGAAGAAGTTCGGCCCGACCGAGGGCGAATCAAGCAGTTGCATGAGGCGGTCATGGCCGGACCGATGAAGGCCGCCCCGTCGATCGTGACGGCGACCGCCACCACGATGGGCAACGACGCGATCCGAGCGATCACCGCGTACTGACCCCGGGCGGACGCGGGGATCGCGCTAACGCCGCGCCTTCGTTGGGCGACAGTGCATGGGGGCTGTCGAACCTGGGGGCTGGGGAATGTTTCGTTCGGGAACCGTGGCGTACGTGCTGCGGCGGATTGGTTTGCGGCGCAACCCGTTCCGCCGTCCGGTGGATCGGGTTGAGCTTGCTGCCCGGTTCGTGGCTGTCGTGCTGATCGTGTGTACGGTGCCGTTCGCGCTGGCTGCCGGATCAGCCGTCCGCCAGCACGACGTCGGGGCCGCTGGGACACGGCAGGTGACGGTTGTGACGCTGGGTGCCGTGCCACCTCAGCTGGCCTACGGGAACGGGCCCACGACCGTGCCGATCCGGGCCAGGTGGCGCACCCAGGACGGGACCGTGCGGACCGGCCTCGTACAGGTGCTACCGCCTGAGCCGGCCGGTGCTCGGCTTCAGGTCTGGGTGGACGCCGACGGCAACGCGGCCCAGCCGCCGATGAGCGCCACCGTCCTCGCGATCCGGCAGACCGTGGTGGTCGCCGCGTGCATGGTCGGTGCGTTGTTGGTCCTGGTCTGCCTGTTGTGGGCCGTCCGCGTGTGGCTGGACCGCTTCCGGTTCGCCCGGTGGGACCGTGAGTGGGCTCGTGTGGTCACCGACCGGCAGGACCGCCTGTTCGAACAGTGAGGCTCAGTGCACGTGGCTCTGCCAGTCGGCCGGCACCCTGCCGCTCGGGCCGGGTGCTGGCTGGTCGGCCGGGTGGTGGTCCGGTCCGGCGAGCGCGGGGCCTTCGTAGAACTGCGCGGTCTCGTAGTTCCAGAACCACGTCTCACCCGGCTCGAAGCTGCGCACGAAGGGGTGGCCGGTGCTGGCCGCGTGCGCTGAGGCGTGCTGTGCCGGCGACGAGTCGCAGCAGCCGACGTGGCCACACTCGGCACAGCGTCGCAGGTGCACCCACCAGCCGCCGGCCGCGTCACACTCGACGCACCCGGTGCCGCTCGGCTGCACGGTCGGATCGATGCCGGGCACGGTCATGATGCGGCCTCCTGTGTCGATTCCACGGGATTCTGTTGCGCCGGCACCAGCGGCAGCCGGACCTGGAACCGCGTGGCGCCCGGCTTCGACTGGACCGACAGGTCGCCGTGGTGCTTGTTGACCACGATGCGCCACGAGATGTCCAGGCCCAGCCCGGTGCCGGAGCCGACCGGCTTGGTGGTGAAGAACGGCTCGAAGATCCGGCTGGTGATCTCCGGGGCAATGCCGGTGCCGGTGTCGCCGATCTCCACCAGCAGCCAGCCGTCGTCCCTGGACGTGCGCAGCGTGAGTGTGCCGTGGCCGTCCATCGCCGCGACCGCGTTGTCGATCAGGTTCGTCCACACCTGGTTCATCTCGGCCGCGTACACCGGGATGTCGGGCAGCGAGCGGTCGTACTCCTTGACCACGGTGACGCCGTCGCCGATCTTGCGGCTGAGCATGAGCAGCGTGCTGTCCAGCAGCTCGTGCACGTCGATCACCCGGTAGGGCACCCGGTCCAGCTGCGAGTACTGCTTGGCCGCCGTGACCAGCGTCGACACCCGGGTGGTCGAGTCCTCGATCTCGTTCATCAGCAACTCGGTGTCGATCGAGTAGTTCAGCCAGCGCAGCGCGCCTTCCAGCATCATGCCGTCCATGCTGCTGGCGGCCACCCGTTCCAGCCACGCGACGTCCAGCCCGGCCTGCACGAACGTCGGCGCCATGTCCCAACCCGCGGTCACGCCGTGCGCGTCCATCCAGTCGGTCAGCTCGTCCTCCCGGTCGGACGCCTCCATCGGGCTCAGCGGCTGCGCCTTGGACACCTGCTCGACGGCCTGTTCCTGCAGGACGACCAGTTCGGCCAGCTTCTTCCGGTCGACGTTGCCCGATGCGATCATGCCCAGCTTGTGCCGCATGCCGGCCACCCGCTCACGCAGTGACGACGTGGCCCGCATCGCGGCCGCGGCCGGGTTGTTCAGCTCGTGGGTCAGACCGGCGGACAGCGAACCCAGCGCGAGCAGCCGTTCCCGCTGGCTGACTGCCTGTTGCGTGCTCTGCATGCCGAAGAACAGACCCTCCAGCATGTGCACGGCCATCGGGAACCAGTCGTGCATCAGCTCGCCGAACAGGTCGGCGTCCAGCACGTACATCCGGGACGGCGCCAGGATGCGTAGCGTGTGCTCGTACTTCTGCTGGATCCGGTCGCGCAGGAACGCCCGCCACGCCCCGGCGTAGACGCCGACCTGGCTGGTCCGGTTGGTCTCGACGTCCTCGTCGCCGACCCTGCGGTACATCGCGATGGTGCCTTCCAACAGCACCATGAAGCACGTCGCCCGATCGCCCTCACGGTAGGCGTCGCCCGGCTCGAACAGCTCGACGTGTCCGTTGCGGCACAGCCAGTCCAACTGTTCCTCGGTCAGCTTCTCGAACAGGAACAGCGAACGCAGCTCGTTGATGTCGCAGGGCAGTTGTTCTCTGGCCATCACGTCTTCTCCAAGTACCTGTGCACGAGCATCACCGCCATGGAGCCCTCGCCGACGGCCGACGCGACCCGCTTGCCCGAATCCGAGCGTACGTCGCCTGCCACGAACACGCCGGGCACGCTGGTCTCCAGGTGATAGGGCGCGCGGTCGAGCTGCCAGCCCTTCGGCGGCGAGCCGTCCGCCGCCAGATCCGGTCCGGCGACCACGAAGCCGAGGTCGTCACGTGCGACCACGCCGTCCAGCCATTCGGTGCGCGGCACGGCGCCGATGAACACGAACAGCCAGGACGCCGTCACGTCCTCGGTCTCGCCGGTCGCGTTGTCCCGCAGCGTGATCCGTTCCAGGTGGTCCTCGCCGTGCGCCTCGATCACCTCGGAGCACGTGCGCACGGTGATGTTCGGCGTGGCCGCGATCTGCTCGATCAGGTAGTGCGACATGGACTGGACCAGCGACTCGGCCCGCACCATGATCGTCACCGACCGGCAGCTGCGCGCCAGGTAGACGGCGGCCTGACCGGCCGAGTTGGCGCCACCGACGATGTACACGTCCTGGCTGGCGCAGTTGGCCGCCTCGGTCAGCGCCGAGCCGTAGTACACGCCACGTCCGGTCAGCTCGGCCAGACCCGAGGCCCGCAACTGCCGGTAGGACACCCCGGTGGCCAGGATGACGGTGTGCGCGTCGATCGTGCTGCCGTCGGCGAACCGCACCGTGCGGGCCGATCCGTTCACCTCAAGGCCGACGACGTCGCGCGTGGTGACCAGTTCGGCACCGAACCTGGTCGCCTGCCGTCGCGCCCGTTCGGCCAGTTGCGCGCCGGACACGCCGTCGGGGAAGCCGAGGTAGTTCTCGATCCGCGACGACTGGCCTGCCTGGCCACCGGTGGCGGTGCGTTCCACCAGCACCGTGCGCAGTCCCTCGGACGCGCCGTAGACGGCGGCACCCAGCCCGGCTGGCCCGCCGCCGATGATGATCACGTCGTAGAAGTCGGCGGCCGGTGTCGTGCTCAGGCCGACCTGGTCGGCCAGTTCCGTGTCGGTCGGCGCGACGAGTGCGTCACCGTTCGTGGTGATGACGACCGGCAGTTGGCTGCCGTCGGCGCCGGCCGCCAGGACCAGCCGTTCGCCTTCCGGCTCGTCGACCTGGTACCAGCGGTACGGAATCTGGTTGCGGGCCAGGAACTCGCGCACCTCGGACGAGCGCGCCGACCAGCGGTGGCCGACGATCTTGGTCTCCTCGACCGGCCGGTGGTCGGTGGTCGACCACACCTCCAGCAGGGAGTCGACCACCGGATACAGCTTCTCCTCCGGCGGATCCCATGGCTTGAGCAGGTAGTGGTCCAGGTCGACGACGTTGATCGCGTCGATCGCGGCCCCGGTGTCGGCGTACGCGGTGAGCAGGACACGGCGCGCGGTGGGGTAGATGTCCATCGCGTGTTCCAGGAACTCGATGCCGTTCATGTTCGGCATCCGGTAGTCGGCGACGATGATCGCGACCTGGTCGCCGCGCAATGTCATCTCGCGCAGCGCTTCCAGCGCCTGCTCGCCGGACTCGGCCCGGATGATGCGGTGTTGGTCGCCGTAGCGACGCCGTAGGTCACGGGCAACCGCCCTGGAGACCCCCGGATCGTCGTCTACGGTGATGATGGCGCTGCGGACTGGCACGCCGCCAACCATACGGTGGCCGGGCCGGACTGTCAGGTGGCCGAGACAGCCGACGGGACCCGCGTCACCGTGCTGCGCAGCGTGTCCGTGTCGACGCTCAGCACCGCGTGGTTGGGGATCGGCGACCATCCGTCCAGATCGGACACGATGCCGGACGACGCGACCACCACGGCGTCACCGGTGTCCCGGTGGATCATCGGAAAGTACGGCGGCAGCACGACACCGCTGGCCAGTTCGTCGGCGGGCCACACCTGGATGTCGGTGGCCTGCCAGTCGGCATCGTGGCTGCTGATGACGTGTAGTCCGGTCGCACCCAGCAGAATCGCGTTCAGACTGGACGCCGTCAGCCCGGTCTCGGCCATCCTGGCCAGCACCCGGTCCACCGCGTCCGACACCGAGCCGCCGTTGCGCTCCATGTGGTGCAGCAGCGCGAGAAAGTAGCGTTCGGTGTCGGTCTGGCCGGCTGGGCGCAACAGGGCGTCGTCGGGCAGCAACAGATCCATGCGTTCGCCAGGGGCGAACGCGCCGTTGTGCGCGAAGGCCCACTGGTCCGCCGTGAACGGATGGTTGTTCAGCTCACCGTGTCCGCAACCGGGCGTGCCCAGCCGCAGGTGCACCAGCGCCGCGCGGCTGGCCGTGGTGGTGGCGAACTCGGCGAACCTCGCATCGGTGCGGGCCGGGTCGGCCGACCGGGTGGCGACCAGCTTGCCGTCCCCGTCGTGCCAGCCGGCACCCCAGCCGTCCGCGTGCACGTGCGACAGGTGGATGAAGCGTTCGACGGCGACACTGCCGAGCACTTCCCGCATCGTCATCGGGGTGTCGGTCACCCAGCCGACCAGCCTGCACATCAGACGTACTTCCCCATGCCGCCGGCCACGTCGATCACCGCGCCGGTGATGTAGCTCGCCCGCGCACCGGCCAGGAACGCGACCAGCCCGGACACCTCGTCGACCGTGCCGAACCGGCCCATCGGCACCTCGGCCGCGGCCAGGCCGGTGAGGAACTCGTCCCGGGGGAGTTCCGGTGCCCTGCGGGCGTGGATGTTGGCCCACTGCGGCGTGTCCACGAACCCGATGTTCACGCTGTTGACCAGGATCTGCTCGCTGCCGAACTCCTGCGCGAGCACCTTGTTCAGGTTCAGGCAGGCGGCCCGGATCACGGTGGTGGCGAAGAACACCGGATCGGGATACTTCGCGTACACCGCGTTCACGTTGATCACCCTGGCCGAGTCACTGGCCCGCAGGTGCGGCAGGGCGGCCCGGAAGCAGCGGATCTGGGAGAACAGCTTGACGTCCAGATCGCCCCGCCAGTCATCGTCGGTGAGGCTCTCGAAGTTGCCGGGATGCGCGCCACCGGCGTTGTTCACCAGGATGTCCACGCCGCCGAGCGCGTCGGCGGACGCGGCGACGAACCGGTCCACCTGCGCGGTGTCGGTGACGTCGGCTGCCTGGTGGAACACCCGCACATCCGGTGCCGCCGCCGCGATCTGCTCGGCGGCGGCCTTCAACTCGACCTCGTCGCGCGAGCAGATCGCCACCGAGACACCCTCGGCGGCCAGTTCCAGCGCGACCGCGAGGCCGATGCCCTTCGATCCGCCGGTGACGATCGCGCGCCTGCCGCTCAACCCGAGATCCATGGTCAGCTGCTGCCTTCCACGGTCGACGGCTCGACCTGGGTCTTCGCGTGTTCCAGCAGCGTGGCGCGGGGCGGCGTGAACACGTCCATCTCACGGCACGTCGTGTCACCGGTCTTCGCGCCGTGCGGCACCCACGGCGGGATCACGGCCATGTCGCCCGCCTTCATGGTGCGGGTCGAGCCGTCGATGGTGAAGTCGAACTCGCCCTCCACCACGATGACGATCTGCTCCTCGACGTGGCTGTGCATCGGCGCCTCGGTGTGCGGCTCGAACGACACGACGTTCACGATCGTGTGCTCGGACAGCACCGGTTGGAAGTTCAGGCCGGGCAGCATCTCCACGGCCTCGATCTTGTTCACGTCGACGAAGCGGCCCCGGCCGGTCGGGGTGCCGGCACCCTCGGTGCTGAAGTGGTTCGTACTGCTCGTCATGGGTCTCCTCGGCAGGTTGGGTGGGCAGGTTGAGATGGTCAGCGGGCGGCCCGGACCGCGGCGGCCAGCCGCGCGATGCCCTCGTCGATGTCGGGCTCGGTGACCCGGCTGAAGGACAGCCGCAGGTGTTCGGAGTCGGGGTGTTCGGAGAAGAAGCCGCCACCCGGCACGAACGCGACGTTGGCCGCCCGCGCAGCATCGGCCAGCACCATTGTGTCCACGCCGGGCACTCGCAGCCAGCTGAAGAAGCCGCCGTGCGGCACGGTCCAGGTGGCCAGGCCGGTCATGTGGGTGGCCAGCGCGGTCGCCATCGTGGCACCGCGGCTCCGGTACAGCGCGCGTGCCCTTGGCAGGTGCGTGTCCAGGTGGCGGTGGCGCAGGAACTCCTCCAGCAGGCGCTGGCCGAGGGCACCGGCGCACTGGTCGGAGTTCTGCTTGGCGATCACCAGCTGCGCGATGATCGGCGCCGGGCCGGCGGCCCAGCCCAGCCGCACGCCGGGGAAGAAGATCTTGGAGAACGTGCCCAGCTGCACGACGACGTCCGGCGCCAGCGACCACAGGCTGGGCAGCGGCTGCGGGTCGAACGCGAGCTGGCTGTACGCGACGTCCTCGACGATCAGCACGCCGTAGCGCCGGCACAGCGCGACCAGCGCCAGCCGCCGGTCGATCGACATGGACCGGCCGCTGGGATTCTGGAAGTCCGGGATCGTGTAGAGCAGCTTCGGCGGGGTCGCCGACGACGCCAGCAGTGCGGCGAACGCGTCCACGTCCAGCCCGTGCTCGTCCACCGGCACACCGCGCATCGTGGCCTCGTACGCGGCGAAGCCCGCCACGGCACCGAGGTAGCTTGGTTCCTCGACCACGACGACGTCACCGGGGTCCAGCATGGACTTGGCGACCAGCGTCACCCCGTCGATGCCGCCGCTGGTGATCATCAGCTCGTCGTCGGCCGCCTGGTGGCCGTCGGTCTCCAGCAGCCGGGCGGCGATCGCCTGCCGGGTGCTCTCGATGCCCTCGCTGGGCGCGTACTGCAACGCCACTGCCGCGTCGTCGGCCAGCAGGCGGGTGGCGATGTCGCCGAGCACGTCGGTGGGGAACAGGGACGGCTCCGGGAAGCCACCCGAGAAGTTGATCATTCCTTGGGCGTTGACCAGCGCGAGGATGCCGCCGATGGCGTCCTGCTGGGAGTGCGTCCGCTGGGCAAGGCGGGCGGCCCAGCGGGCGGCCGTGAACGGCTCCGGTGCCACGTCTCGCACGGCTTGTCCTGCCAGGTCGCCCATGGTGTGGTCTCCAGATCGCTAGCTTGACACGTTTTACATATGGCAGGAAACTAGCCGCTATTGCCTTACGTAACGCAGGTGATTGTGGCTCGATTTCGTGCATGTGACAAGTGAGTGAGGCGAAAGTGACAGTGGGTGCGCAGGGCGATGGCAGCGCCCCGCCGGTCCGGCCGCTCGGCTCGATCGGTGGTTACGCGGCTGTGCCGTCCGACCGCGTGCCACTGGACTCCGTCGACCTGAAGCTCCTGCTGCTGCTGTCCGGTGACGCCCGGATCTCGCAGCGCAGTCTGGCCCGTGAGCTGGGCATGTCGCCACCCGCCGTGGCCGACCGGCTGGCCAGACTGCACCGGCAGGGCGTGATCACCGGCTACGGCGTGCGCCTGGACTGGAGCGCGCTGGGCTACCCGACGATCGTGTACCTCACGGTCACCGCGGTGCAGGGCTACGAACAGGGCACGATCATGGCCCGGCTCGCCGCGCTGCCCGAGGTGGAAGAGGTCATGCTGGTCACCGGCGCCTTCGACATGCTCGTCCGGGTGCGCGTGCGCGACCACACCCACCTGCGCGACCTGCTGATCAACTCCGTGTGGCAGATCGAGGGCATCCAGCGCACCGAGACGTCGCTGACCATCGCCGAGATGAAACCGAAGAACACCGCGAGCGAACTGCTCGCCGACATGATCGCGCGGGAGACCGCGGGCGGCGAACGGGAGGGGACCGCATGAGCGACTCGTCACCAGCGGCCACGGCCGGCATCGGGCGGCGTGGCTTCGTCGCCGAGCACGGCCTGCACACGCCGGCACAGCAGGCGGCCGCGGCGGAGGTGATCGAGCGGATCAGCGAACTTGGCATCACCACGGTCCGGGTGGTCGTGGTGGACCAGCACGGCTCGCCGAGGGCGAAGTTCCTCTCCGCGCACGCCGCGATCGCCGCGCTGACCAACGGTGTCGACTTCTCCGGCGCCATCTACAGCATGGACACCGGCAACTACGTGTTCCCGCCCGCGTTCGCGGCAGGCGGCGGGTTCGGTATCGAGGAGCTGACCGGGTTCCCCGACGTGGTGATCGTGCCCGACCCGACGACGTTCGTCGTGCTGCCGTGGGCCGACCACACCGCGTGGGTGCTGTGTGACGCCTACTTCAGCAACGGCACCCCGATGCCGCTGGACCCGCGCCGGATCCTCCGGAACCAGTTGGCGCTGCTGGGCGAGCGTGGCCTGAACTACGTGACCGGCCTTGAGGTCGAGTTCTACATCACCAAGCGGTCCACGGGATCGATCGGCCTCACCGAGACCACCCAGCCCGCGGCCACTCCGCTGGTCGAGCCGTTCGAACTGGGCTACCAGTACCTGTCCGAGGTGCGGCTGGACTCGGTCAACGACACACTCACCGTGCTGCGCGACCAACTCGGCGCCATCGGCCTGATGCCACGGGCCATGGAGGACGAGTGGGGTCCCGGCCAGATGGAGTTCAGCTTCTCGCCGATGACCGGCCTGGCCACCGCCGACGCGATGATCCTGTTCCGGTCCGCGGTCAAGCAGATCTGTGCCCGGCGGGGACTGCTGGCCAGCTTCATGTGCAAGCCGCACCTGCCCAACTTCTTCGCGTCCGGCTGGCATCTGCACAGCTCGCTGGTGGACGGCGAGGGCACGAACGTGTTGCGCTCCGAGGACAACGTGCTGTCCGATGTCGGCCTGTCCTACCTGGCCGGCCTGCTGGACCACGCGCCCGCGATGACGGCGATCGCCACGCCGACCATCAACGGCTACACGCGGTTCGCCCCGTACTCGTTCGCACCGGACCGGATCTGCTGGGCCGTGGAGAACCGGGGCGCGCTGGTCCGGGTCCAGGGCGGACCGGGGGATTCCGGTACCCACCTGGAGAACCGGCTCGGCGAACCGGCCGCCAACCCGTACCTCTACCTCGCCGCCGACCTGGCCGCCGGGATGGACGGTATGACGCGTGGGCTGACGCCGCCGGCTGCCGTCGAGGCCGATCCGTACGCGGCGGAAGCGCCCGCCCTGCCGGCCACCCTCGGTGACGCGCTGGACGCGTTCGCGGGCGACACGCTGTACCGGGAGCGGTTCGGCAGCGGTTTCGTGGACTACTACCTGATGATGAAGCGGTCCGAAGTGGCCAGGTACGACACCGCCCTGGCCGACAGCGACGACAAGGACGCGGCCGCCGCCGCGTGGCAGATGCGCGAGTACTTCGAGTTCTACTGACGGAGCGGCCCACCATGACGTTGCAGCACATCGTGCTTTTCAGCTACCCGACGGAACTGTCCGACGAGGACGCCGCCGAGATGCGCGGGCAGATCCAGGCATGGCCGGGCGTCATCCCCGGCATCAAGGCGCTGCGGTTCGGCAGGGACATCACCGACGCGCGGACCCGCGGCTATCAGTACCTGCTCTACATGGAGTTCGACGACGAGGACACGCTTCGCGCGTACCAGGGCCATCCGGTGCACCAGCAGTTCCTGAGCTGGGTGCTCGATCACTCGTGCACACCGCTGGCGTTCGACTATCACCTGACCGACCAGACCGTGTTCGTGGACGGTTGACGGTCGCGTCCGTTCCTCGGGAGCACCGATGGTTAGCAAAAATTCCCAGTCGGCGAGTCCGCTGCCCAACGCGCCCGGCCAGCGGTTGGCCAAGGGCAGCCTGACCACGCTCGACGCCGTCGCCATATCGATCTCCATTCTCGCGCCCGGCATGGCGATGCTGCTCAACGTGCCCGGTGTGGCACTGATCGCGGGCGGCTCGACGCCGCTGGCGTTCCTGCTCGGCGGTATCGCCTGTCTCGCGCTGGCGTTCGTCGTCGTCGGTTTCACCCGGCGGATGGCGTCCGCGGGCTACGCGTACACGTACGCCAGCCGCAGCCTGGGCAAACCGGCGGGCTTCATGGCGGGCTGGCTGTACGCGTTCGGGCTGATCTGCTTCGTGCCGATGACCATGGCCGGCGTCGCCTACCTGGCCACCGACCTGATGCACCTGTCCATCAAGTGGTGGTTCCCGCTGTTCCTGGTCGGCATGGCACTGCTGGTGGTGCTGTCCATCGTGCGGATCAAGGTGACCACCCGGTTGCAGCTGATCGTCGGTGGTATCACCGTGCTGGTGATCCTCATCGTGAACATCGTGACGACCGCGAAGGGCGGCGCGCACGGCAACACCCTGGCGCCGTTCACGTTCGGCCACACCGTGAAGGGCGGCTTCTCCGGCGTCTTCTACGGCATCATCCTGGGCATCACCTCCTACATCGGCTTCGAGACCGCCGCCGATTTCGGTGAGGAGACAGCCAAGCCGCGCAAGGCGATCCCGATCGCGATCATCGCGTCGGTCGGCTTCGCGATCGTGTTCTACCTGTGGACCACCTACAGCATGTCCATCGGTTTCGGCGTGAACAACGGCACGGCGTTCGGCAGCGACGGCTTCGCGTTGAAGACCATCGCGGCCAACTTCGTCGGCGGCCCGCTGCCCACGCTGGTCGAGCTGGGTGCCCTGCTGTCCGCGTTCTTCGTCTGTGTCGGCTGTGCGACGGCCGGTACCCGGACGCTGTACGCGATGGGCAGGGAGGGCGTGCTGTCCTCGTGGCTGGGCAAGACCCACCACAAGTACCAGACGCCCGCGAACGCCACGATCACCGTGGCCGTGCTGAGCACCGCCCTTGCCGCGCTGGTCGGCTTCTGGCTGGGCACCGATGACCTCGGCGGCCAGCCGACGACGGTGTACTACTTCTTCGCCACGCTGGGCACTCTCGCGGTGATCGTCGTCTACATCGGACTGTGTGTCGGCGGTGCCGTGTACTTCAAGCGGACACACGCCAACTACAACGTGTTCTCGCACCTCATCGTGCCGGCGGCAGGCGTGATCCTGTTCGCCGCCGCGCTCTACGGCTCGATCTACCCGACCCCGCCCAAGCCGCTCAACGCCACGCCCTACATCACGCTGATCTGGATCGTGGTCGGCCTGATCGCGGTGTTCACGCTGAAGGCCCGCAAGCCCGAGGCGGTCGAGCGGATCGGTTCGATGCTCGGCGAGGAGGGCGGCATCGACGACGAGGAAGCCGCCAAGCCGGCGGTGGTCACCACCTGAGGTGTCCGAGTTGGGCCGGGTGTCGTATGCGGGGCTCCCGGCCCAACTCGCTGGTTTCCGGCTCCGGCCTGGGGGTACACCCCCGATGGCCCTAGAAGGGAGCTGGTTGTCATGGACAACGAGAGAGTGCTGTTCATCGTCGTCGGCATCGTGATCACGATCGCCGTCGGACAGTTGCTGATGCGCAGCGGGCGGCGCTATCTCGCCGGGTCGGTACCCGCTGAGCGTGCCGCTGCCGGCCCGGCGGCGAATCTGGTCGCCGTCCTGTTCCACCTGCTGACCCTCGGGATCATCGCGCTGATCTCGGTGTGGGACGTCGGTTCGACGGCGGAAACCCGGTTCCTCGTCCAGTTCGGTGTCCTGCTCGTGGTGCTCGCCGGGATCTACAGTGTCGCGCTGCTGCAGATCAACCGGCGGCGGGAGGACGCGCTGGTGGCGGACTTCGAAGGCCATTCGGATGTCGGTGTACCTACGCCGGAGAACGGCCTCCAGATCCGCCCCGCCGACCCCACGGTTGACGGCCCGGTGGTCCGTCCCCGCGGCGAGACAAGGCTGGGGTGAGGTGGAGTGGACTACTCGGAGTTCTCGCTGCACGAGCAGCGTCGCCTGGCTGAGATCGAACGGGACCTGTCGGTCGACCGTCGGTTGGTGGCCATGCTGGATGTACTCGGATCACAACGGACGTCGGCGTGGCGGCGCATGCGGTGCTTCGGCATCCGACTGCGGCGGCCCGCCCTGCTGGCCAGATCCAGGTCGGGCAAGCTGGCCGTGATCGTCACGCTGTGCCTGACCGTCGCGGTGCCCGTACTGCTGATCACGGCCCTGGTGCTGGGCCTGGGCGGGCTGTCGGTGGTCGCGGCGGCGGCGTTGCCGGTGCCGCCGATCCTGCTGGCGCTCGCGCACCACCGGGTGAACCGGCCACGCGGCGGGCCCCGGCTCAGAAGTGAATTATGAGTTCATGACCGATTACGCACATCCCGGCGACTTCTACGACTTCCACACGCTGCTCACCGCTGACGAACGCGAGATCGTGCTCCGCACGCGGACGTTCCTCCAGGAGCAGGTGGCACCGATCGCGAACGAGGCATGGGCCAAGGCCGAGTTCCCGTTCGACCTGATCAAGGGTTTCGCCGAACTGGACATCGCGGGCCTCGCGTATCGCGGGGCTCGCAGTCTGCTGACCGGGTTCCTCGCACTGGAGCTGAACCGGGTCGACCCGTCGATGGCCACGTTCTTCGGCGTGCACAGCGGTCTGGCGATGGGCAGCATCGACGCGTGCGGCAGCGATGAACAGCGCGAGCGGTGGATGCCGGACATGGCCGCGATGACCAAGATCGGCGCGTTCGGCCTGACCGAGCCGGACGGCGGCTCGGACGTGGCCGCCGGCCTGCGCACGACCGCGCGGCGGGACGGCGACGACTGGGTGCTCAACGGCCGCAAGCGGTGGATCGGCAACGCCACGTTCGCCGATCTCGTGGTGATCTGGGCCAGGGACGACGAGAACAACGTGCTCGGCTTCGTGGTGGAGAAGGACACACCAGGGTTCACGGCGACCAGGATCGAGCACAAGATCGCGCTGCGCACCGTGCAGAACGCCGACATCACCCTCACCGACTGCCGCGTGTCGGAGGCCAACCGGCTGGCCAACGCGCACGGTTTCCGGGACACCGCGGACATCCTGCGCAAGACCAGGGGTGGCGTGGCATGGCAGGCGGTCGGCGTGATGATGGGCGCCTACGAGCTGGCCCTGGCCTACGCCAAGGAACGGGAGCAGTTCGGTCGGCCGATCGCCAAGTTCCAGCTGATGCAGGACCTGCTGGTGCGGATGCTGGGCAACGTCACGTCGTCGCTGGGCCTGGTGGTGCGGCTGGCCCAGTTGCAGGATCATGGCGTGTACCGGGACGAGCACTCGGCGCTGGCCAAGGTGGTGGCCACGACGAGGATGCGCGAGGTGGTCGGCTGGGCGCGGGAGTTGTTCGCCGGCAACGGGATCGTGCTGGACTACGAGATCGGCCGGTTCGTCGCGGACGCCGAGGCGATCTACTCGTACGAGGGCACCCGCGAGATCAACAGCCTGATCACCGGCCGGGCGATCACCGGGCTGAGCGCGTTCGTGTGACGGGAGCGGCCATGCCGGTCGACCGGCAGTTGTACGACGACATCGGCGTCGGCTACGCACTGGGCAGGCGGACCGATCCCCGCTGGCAGGCCGCCTGCGACGTGGCACTCGGCGCGGTCGGGTCGGTGATCAACGTGGGCGCGGGTACCGGTTCCTACGAGCCCGGTGCCACGGTGTTGGCCGTCGAGCCGTCCGCCGAGATGATCCGGCAGCGGCCGGCTACCGCCGCGCCCGCCGTCCGTGCGGTCGCCGAGGCGCTGCCCCTGCCGACCGACGCCGCCGATGCTGTGCTCGCAGTGCTGACCGTGCACCACTGGCCGGACTGGCGGCGTGGCATCGCCGAACTGCGCAGGGTGGCCCCGCTGCGGATCGTCCTCGCCTACGACACGCACCGGCATGCCGAGTTCTGGTTCGTCCGCGAGTACGTGCCGGAGATCGCCACGCTCGAACTGTCCCGGCCCTCCGCCGACGACATCGCGCACGAGCTCGGTGCCGACACCGTGATTCCGCTGCCGCTGCCGTGGGACTTCACCGATGGTGTGTTCCCCGCGCACTGGCGGCGACCGGCGGCCTACCTCGATCCCGCGGTGCGGCGGAACTGTTCGGCGCTCGCCCAGGTCGAGCCGGCAGCCGTGGACCGGGGAATCGGCATGCTGCGGGACGACCTGGACAGCGGCCGGTGGCACGTTCGGCACCGGCAACTGCTCGACATGGCCGAGTACGACGCCGGCTTCCGGCTCATCGTCAGCCGAGGTTGAAACCGGCGGTATCCCTCCGTGCCCAGCAGACTCCTGTTGGTAGGTGACGCGGGTCACTCCGGCGGGAAGGGGACACCGATGTTGGATGACGGTTGGCCCGATGCAGGCACAGTGCCCTGGCAGTTGTTGCTCCGGATCAGATGCGGCTACCAGGTGGACGTGCTGCTCGCCTCCGTGATCCAGCGCGCCGTGGTGCCCGGCCTGCCGGAACAGATCGGCGGCACCTTCGCCAGGACGGTGACCGCGATCGCGGCGCGGGCCGTGTCCGTCGGTCGGGCCGAGCAGCGTGAACTCGCTGCCGAGCGGCTCGGTGGCATCGCCCGTGCGCTGGCCGAGTTCGACGACTTCTGCGGCACCTGGCCGCATCCGCACTGGTGGCTCGGTGGCGGCGACCCGGACATCGATCCCGACCCGCATCCGTGGCGTGAGGGCGGCCTGGCCGAGGTCGCGGTGATCATCGACGCGGCATCCCGGCTGGTGATGGACATCGGCAGTGCTGACCTGCGGCGTTCGCTCGGCGTGGCGTTGGAGGACACGCTGGCCACGCTGCAGGAGACCAGCAACTCGCTCTGAACAGGGCAACGCCCGGTCCGCATGCGGACCGGGCGTT
>DASUJK010000412.1:0-7477 GCA_036279295.1 Pseudonocardiaceae bacterium
CCGCGGCGTGCAGCAGGCCAGGTACGGCGGCATCGGTCAGGGCGCCGTCGTAGATCGCGCCGTTGATGCCGATCGCGGTGCTCGGCACCGTGGCCAGTTGCTGGGTCGTGTTCACAGTCACCGTAGCCGTGCCGGTCGTCGCGGCGGCGGCCACGGTGGATCCCGACGCGGCAGGGGCGGTCGCCAGGGCTGTGCAGGCCACTACCACGCTTCCGGCAAGCACCCAGCGACTCCGCACACCCGATCCATCGTGACGTGACAACGTTGTCTCCTCTGGTCGACGCACTCCGCCGGGAGGTCACCGTCTGGCACACGAACGTCGCATGTCAAGCGACACAACACATCTCACCGGTCACCGACGGTGGGGGCATGAAAGTTGCACGCGCTGTGCGACCAGGGACGCGACAAGGGACGCGACAAGGGACGGCACCCGGCACAGCCGGGTCCACCTGCCGGTCGACGTCGTCGACGCCGAGGTGGTCGCCGTGGACGGGCACGGCAGGCCCGCGCTGCTGCTGCGCAGGGTCGGCGAGGGCTCGGTGCTGTTCCGCACCTACATTGGAGAAATGTGCCGCGACCTATCGGCACCGCAGACCCGCGAACGCGCCTTGACCACTCACAGCCTGCCGTCCAGTCGTCAAGATCGACGAGGTCGGGGACTGCCGGTGGTGCAGCAGTCCCCGACCTGTCGTGCTGGGGTGCGATCAGAAGGCGGTCGGGCTTGTGGCGACGACCGCGTCCGGGTCCACGGGTGGGGAGCCGCCGGTGAACAGCACCGGATCGTCGAGCATTGGCACACTGCCACCGCTGACCGACTGCCGGGCGCCGGTCATCGATTCGTCGAACACCGTGGCGGTTGGCGGGGTCGCTTCGGCGAACACGGACACCGCCTTGTGTTGTCCGGCGAGCAGGGATGTGGAGATGTAGTCGCCGACCATGACGCCCTGGGTGGTGCCGGCCAGCCAGTTCAGCCGCATCGGTCCGGCCAGCGTCCGTGGCGTGGCCCAGTGCTTGCCCGCATCGCGGGAGGAGGTGAACCCGACCTCCAGCTGGCAGGTCGCGGCCGTGCAGTCGGCGGCGGGATAGAAGTAGTAGGTCAACCCCAGCAGCGTGCCGACGCCGGCCGAGGTGACGTCCACGCCGAGCCCCGGGATGAAGTGGTCGACGTTGCCGCCGACCGGGTCGATCGGGATGCGGCCGACCGGCGACCACGAGGTGCCGTCGCGGGAGGTGGACAGCACGATGTCGTTGGCCGAGCCGCCGGGCTCGAAGCGGTTGTCCTGCCACACGACATAGATCGTGCCGTCCCGGCTGACCTCGGCCGAGGGCAGCGGCGAGGTGCGGATGTCGCCTGCGACCTCGTGGGTGCTGATCGTGGCGATGAGTACGGAGGCGTTCCAGGTCGCGCCGCCGTCGTCGGAGGTGAACGAGCGAATGCCGCCCGGCCGGGTGACGCCCTCGAACGGCACGACGACCCGGCCGTTGGGCTGGACAACCGGTTGGCCGCCCAGCCCGTGCGCCCCGTCGGCGGTGGCGGCGGGCGTGCTCCAGGTCAGGCCGCCGTCGGTGGAGGTGGACATCTGTTCCAGGTCGCGCTGGGCGGCGTTGTCGAACTCGGTGTAGCAATGGCCGAAGAATGGGCTGCGCGGCGAGTTGTCGCAGGCGCTCCAGTTCTTGTCGAAGAAGGTGCCGCTCGCGGCGACCGGCGCCGGGGCGCTCCAGGTGCGCCCGTTGTCGGTGGAGCGGCTGACCACGACGTCGACCACGCCGCCGCCGAGTTCGTGCAGGCCGAGCCAGGAGATGAGCCAGGTGTGGTGGCGCAGGTCGAAGGCGACGGAGGCATCGCTGCCGCCGATGAACGGGCCGGGTGGCGTCGAGGCGGTGGTGGCGGCGGGCAGGAAGCCGTGGGACCAGGAGTGTCCGCCGTCGTGGGACACGGCGAAGCCGACATTGCTGGCCCCGCCGTTGGCGATGCGGCCGACCTGGAATGCGGACACGACTGTGTCACCGAAGGTGAAGGTGTCGGGTTCGACCTCGGTGCGGTGTTGACCGCTGGGTGCCGTGGCGGTGGTGAAGGGGTCGTTGCTGATCCGGACGGTGCTGGACTGCATCGCTTGCGCGGGTGTCACGAAGGCAATCAAGAGAAAGACCGTGACGACCGATAACAGGCCGCCGATTCGTGCGGAGATCATCTACATCCTCCTTCGAATCAATCGGAACAGAGTTCGTAATCCTCGACCATCTTTCGCGCTTTCGGCTGGTCGAGTCCACCATCGGTACCCGGACGGACGCGCGCCGGTTCAGGTCTTCGCATCGGGCTGACCAACCACCAGATTGTTGACATTCCACACAGGATTTCGATCGCCGTGGTCGTGTGCTCGCTCACCCGCATCTGGCCCGGCACGCCGAGCTATACGTCGGACCTTGTGAGTGCTGAAAACCTCGTCCGCGCGGCTCAGGCGGCACGTCGGTATTCATGGATGATGTCGCCCGAGCCGGTCGTGGCGATGGACGGGCACCAACCTCGCGGCCCATGCTGGCGAGTTCTGCGGTGACGCGCCGGTATCCCCACCCAGGATTCTTGTGGGCCATGCGCGGGATCAACGCACGAGTTGAGGGCTGTGTGGGTGGTTCCTTGTCGTCGATGCTGGTACGCCCAGCGTCGCTTGACCAGGACGGCGTGCCGGCGTACGAGCGTGCATGGGTGACGAACCCACCGGTGGTGAGGCACCGACGCGGATGGGGAGCGTCAGGATCCCGGCGCTCCCCATCCGGTGTCAGGTCAGCTGACGTTGATCGCGGTGTCGTCCACCACGAAGGACGTCTGGTCGATGCTGTCCTCCGTGCCGGTGAACAGCAGCGTCACGGTCTGGCCGGCGAAACCGGCCAGCGAGAACGTGTGCTGGGTGTAGCCGGTGGCGGCGTTGAGGTTGGAGAACGTGCCCAACGTGGCCAGCACCGCGCCGGCGCTGTTGACCACCTGCACCTGGAGCTTGTCGAACGCGGTCGTGGTGCTGGTCTCCGCCGTGTCCACGTGCAGCCAGAAGCCGGCCGTGTAGGTGGCACAGCCACTGGGCAACGTCACCGCCTGGGACAGCGTGTCGGTGTGCACGGTGCCGTAGCCGTCGAGCCAGCCATCCCACGTCCCGGTGCGCGGCGGCTCGGACACGTTCTTGCTCACCACGCCGGTGGTCGCCGCCCACGGTGTCGCCACGCCGGTCTCGAATCCCGGGTTGCCCAGCAACTGAGCCGCCGTACAGACGTCACCCCCGGCCGACGCGACGGTCCAGGTGAACTGGGTCGAGCCGGAAGGCCCCGTTGAATCGGACGCGGTGACCGTCACCGGGCCCGACCCTGCCGTGCCGGGCGTGCCGGTGATCACGCCGGTCGTCGGGCTGATGGCCAGTCCGGCGGGCAACCCGGTCGCCGCGTAGGACAGCGTGCCACCCGCGGTGTCGGTCGCCGAGATCGCCAGCCGGGCCGCCTGTGCGACGGTCGTTGTCTGGTTGCCCGGGTTGGTCACCGTCACGGAGCCGGCGGTGCCGGCGGAGAACTGCACGTCGAGCACGGCGTGCAGTTCGATGCCGTTGGGCGCGACGCCGGTCTGGCCGTGCACGAAGTCGAAGAAGCCGACGCCGATGACCGTGACCGGCACGTTGGCCGTCTTGAAGCTCGCGGTGGGCGTGAACTTGGCGTTGAACTCATTGCGTGCCTTGGTGATCCCGGCCAGCAGCGGGCTGCCGGCACCCACACACGCCGGGTCGGGGATCTCGGCGATCATGGTGTGGCCGTTGGCGTCGCTGAGCACCAGGTGGTAGTCGGAGTCGGTCTCCAGCTTGTACTCGACCAGCGTCACCTGGAGGCGGTAGACGGTCGTCTCGGTCGGTGCGACGCGGTTGTTCGCCGGCAGCGAGGCGGGTGCCGCCAGCCCGGTCAGGAACGTCAGCGACGTGGACGTCGTTGAGCCGACGGTGATCTTGGCGGCGTCCGCGTCTGTGCCGGTCTTGACCGACCAGCGCTCGACGCCGCAGCTGGCGGTGACTGCGCCGGCATGTGGGACGGTCGCCTCCCGCTCCTCCTCGTCGCCGCTCGGGTCTTCCCGCACGGCCTGCCCCTGGGCGTCGGCATCGGGGTCGATACCGCCTGCCGGTTTCACCTTTCGATGGTCGGTGTGCGCCACCGTGTTGATCCGCTGCGCGGGTGATGCAGAGACCCGATTCGGGGATGCCAGGGCGGCGGCACCCAGGATCACCGCGATACCTACCGCACCTGCCAGAAATACCGTCGATAATTCCTTGAACCGTGTGCTGCGCATGATGCCCCTCCCACGGAGCTGGTCTCAACAGAGCCGGTCATGCGCAGTGTGAGGGGACGGGATGGACGGCAAAACCGCATTGAGGTGGCTGACGTTTGACAGTCCACGGACTGTCAGGTCGACCGGAGCAGGACCGTATCGATACCGGCCGCGGCCACCGCCGCCTTCGCTGTGGCCACTCGCTCGCCACCGGTTTCGATACGGAGGGGCCGGCAGTGGCGCCGATCGTCCAGGCCGATTGTGTTCGTACTCGTTGATCAGGCGTCCGAGAAGCTGCTGTCGGTTGATCCGCGGCGAGTTGAGATTCGCCAGGGGTGGGTCGGCCGGGGCGGGCGGAGCTGGCGTGCCCGGCGCGGCCGTCGACCGCTGTCATGCCGGAGGTACTCGGCGAGTACGGCGTGCAGGTGCCGCCAGGTCGTGTCGATGTGCCGGGCCGGTGCTGGAGGTATGTCGGTGCCAGCGTGGGATCGTTGCTGGGGTGCCGGAGCCTGAGGAAGATCAGCTAGCAGACGTAGCGACATGGGTCGGCGATCATGCCCTGGCCGTCACACGTCCGTTCCTCACGCGCCGAGAACCCCGATCGCCGCTGATCACGAAGGGTTGCCGGTTTCTGGGACCCGACAGGGCTAGCGCGAATGGCACGCAGCCTACGTGTCACACCGGAGGGGCCACCCACAAACTTTCAGACACGCCCTCATCGCTGGGCTGGTGTGGGGATGGCGTTGTCGATGAGGACGGCGGCGATGGCGGCGGCGGTGGGGAAGGTTTCGGTGTTGAGGGCTCGGTTACGGGCGGAGGCGCCATCGAGGAGCAGCGCCAGTTGTTCGCCGAGCTGTTCGGGGTTGGTGGCGCCGGCTTCGCGTGCGGTCTCGGCGAGCCGTGCGGCGACGGCTTTTTTGTAGTCCTGTACGCATTGGCGCGCGGGGTGGCGATGATCGGGGATTTCGACGGACGCCGCGATGAAGGGGCACAGGGGCGTGATGTCGTCCTGTGTCGCGGTCGTGGGCGCCTCGAAGGCTGCGAGGAGTCGTTCGCGAGGCGTGAGGTCGGTGCGGTCGAACACTCCGGGCATGACGTCGGGATCGAACCGGCGCAGGTATTCGGCGACGAGTTCGTCCTTGCCGGTGAAGTGTTGGTAGGCCGTGCGCTTCGACACCTGGGCCACCGCGCAGAGTTGGTCCATGCCGGTCTGGTTGATGCCTTGATCGCGGAACAGTTGTTGTGACGCGCTGAGGATGCGCTCGCGTGCGCCCCTGCCGCGGCGCAGGCCTTGGGGGCCCTTCTCCAACTCCGCCATACCCCAAGCATAGCGCAGTTGGGTAACGCACGGTGTACATAGCTTGCGTTCCGACCGGCCGTCCGATATGTTAAGAACACGGATCGGTGTACATAACCGGTGCTGTCGTGGTCGGCGCGGCCACGACGCGGACCGGTGTGCACAGCTGTGTCGGATGCCCGTCTATGCAATGGAGTGATCGTGGGAAAGCTCGCTGGCAAGGTAGCGGTGATCACGGGCGGAACCAGTGGCATGGCGCTGGCCGGCGCCAAGCTGTTCGTCGACGAAGGAGCGCATGTCTTCATCTCGGGCCGGCGGCAGGAAGCGCTGGACGACGCCGTCAAGCTGATCAGCCGGAACGTGACCGGCGTGCAGGGCGATGCGGCCGACCTGGCGGATCTGGACCGCTTGTTCGACACGGTCAAGCGGGAAAAGGGCGCGATCGACGTGTTGTGGGCCAGTGCCGGGACGGGCGAGCAGCGCAGGCTCGGCGAGATCACCGAGGAGCACTTCGATGCCGCCTTCGGGCTCAACGCGCGCGGCACGCTGTTCACGGTGCAGAAGGCGCTGCCGCTGTTCAACGACGGCGGCTCGATCTTCATGACCGGGTCGAACGCGTCGGTCAAGGGCTATCCCGAGCGGAGTGTGTACGCGGCGAGCAAGGCCGTGCTGCAGGCCTACGCCCGCGTGTGGCTGTCCGAGTTGAAGGACAGGCGGATCCGGGTGAACGTGCTGATGCCCGGTCAGGTCGCCACCCCGAAGCAGGAGGAGTTGTTCGACGAGGCGACCAAGCGGCAGTTCGAGTCCCTGATCCCGCGGGGAGAGATGGGCCGCCCCGAGGAGATCGCGACGGTCGCGTTGTTCCTCGCCTCGGACGACTCGAGCTATGTGAACGGGACGGAACTGGCCGTCGACGGCGGCACCGCGGCGATCTGAGCGACAGAAAGCCAGAGCAGTCAACCTTTCGATGGCAGTCAAGACGGGACAACTCATGAGCAGCATCAGCATCATCGACACCGGGAACATGGCCCGCACCATCGGCGCGCTGGCGGTAGCGGGCGGCAACACCGTCGAGGTCATGGGCCGCGATCAGTCCAAAGCCGCCGACCTGGCCACGGCTCTCGGCGGCAGTGTCACGACGGGAGAGTGGGGCGCCGTCCCGGCCGGGGACATCGTCATCGTGGCCCTGTTGTCCGCCAGCGTCGTTCCGGTCGTCGCCCACTACGGAGAAGCCCTCGCGGGCAAGGTCATCGTCGAGATCAGCAACCCGTTCAATGCCGCGGCCGACGGGTTGGCCCACGGCGAGGACACCTCGATCGCGCAGGAAGCCGCCAAGGCGGCCCCGGCCAGCGCCAGCGTGGTGAAGGCATTCAACACGATCTTCCGCCATGTCCTGGAGAAGGGCCGGCCCGTCGTCTTCATCGCCGGCGACGACGCACAGGCCAAGGCGGGCGTGGAGGCGTTCGTCGAGAGCCTCGGGCTGCGCCCGCTGGACGTCGGCGGCCTGAAGATGGCGTACTGGCTGGAAGGAGCGGGCGTGCTGACGATGGGCCTCGCCCGCCACGGCGTGGGGAACTGGGACTTCGCCCTCGGCGTCACCGAACTTCCCGGCTGAGCCGCACCGCCCCCAGTCCAAGCCGTCAACGAACAGGGCCGCCATGCGCTCTGACAATGGTTGATGGATCACCGAAAGAACTCGCTAATGTGCTTCTAAGCTCAGTTCCTGAAGCTGATCGGCCCGCTGGCCGATCCGGTCTCCTCCGGGGCAGACGCCGCCGATTCATTCGACGTCGTCATCCCCTCGCTGCCCGGGTCCGGGTTCTCCGGCAAGCCCGCGCAGACCGGGTGGACCGTACCGCGCATCGCCCGCGCGTGGGCGGAACTGA
>DASUJK010000413.1:0-29122 GCA_036279295.1 Pseudonocardiaceae bacterium
GCGGCCTCCGCCTCCTCGGCGAGGGCGACCAGGTCCATCGGGTCGTCGGCGAAACAGGGAACGGCGACCGCCCTGCGGATGGTCATCGGTCCTGGTAGCCGAGCAGCGCGGCCTCGGTCAGCCCACGGTGCTCCGCGTCGACGTGGACGTCGAAGTCGTCGGCCGGTCCACACAGGATCGGCATCAGGCCCGGCCCGTGGCCCGGCTGCGGGCTGCCGCCGTGCACGACGATGCCGACCGTGCGGTAACCACCGCGGTAACCGGCATTGTGGCGAACGTCGAGATCGTCCACCGTGACCAGGTCACCGAGGGCCAGGTCGGCCAGGCCGATGGCTGTCGCCGTCTCGACGTCGACCTGGATGTCCAGGTCCCACTGCTCGACCGGCCTGCCCACACCGTTGCCGATGGCGCTGGACGGGATCGTGGCCCGCACGGAAACCCGGACCCGGTCGCCTGTTTCGATCGGCAGCAGGGCCAGCGCGCCGGGCGCGATGTTGCACATCCGGACAGCGTGCTTGCCCGGCAGCTCGGCGCCCTGGCCGTGACCACGCACGACCACGGCGTCGTTCGGTGCCAGGCGCTCCAACACCTCGGGTGCAAAGCAGGCGATCACCCGGCCGAGTTCACCCCGCTTGCCCAGCACGACACCGTGCTCACCGGCCGCGGCTCCGGTCCGGATCGTCACCGGATTGCCAAGGCAGGCAAAGGAAGTGAGCGCGTGCCGGGCCGGTTGGTCGCGGTGCACCAGGCAGGCGCCCGGGGCAGCGTGATCGGCGTCGGTGGCGAACACCCCGTCGCCGAGGCGCACGCCGAGCACGATGCCGCCGTCGCCGGTCGGCACGTACGGCTTGCCGTCGATGTCCAGGCGGTGGGGTGTGCTGGCCAGTTCGGGTGTCTCCACGACCCCGCCGAGATTGGTCGCCACCGGTACCCATGTGCTCATGCCACACCGTCCATAACCGCGAACGCGACCCGCACGTTGGCTTCCGATTCGTCTTCTAGCGCAAACGCGTCTGCCGGCCCGGACAGCAGCGAACTCGGGCCGGGCCCGTGGCCGAACAGCCGGCAGTGGCCGGTGCTGATCACCCCGATGGTCAGCCAGCCGGGCCGCCAGCCCCGGCCGTAGCGGTGATCCTGGTCGGCCAGCGCCACGATGTCCCCGATGCGCAGTGATTCCAGGCCGAGCGAAAGGTCGTCGCCCTGGCCCGCGTAGGCGCCCATGAGGTCGGTGTTGGCGTACTCGGACACCATGCCGGCGCCGGCACCGACCGCGCTGGCCGGCACGCGGGCCGCCACCGGCACGCTGAGCCGCCCGTCGTCCCTGGTGTGCACGCCGAGGCCGGCCAACAGCGCGGGATCGGTGTTCTTGACGACGATCGTCGGGTGCGCCGCCAGCCGCAGGCCCTGGCCGCACGCCAGCACGTCCACGATGTCACCGGACGCGACCTGGGCCAGATCGGACTCGGCGAGATCGGCGAGCACATAGGCGTGCTGACCGACCACCCGCCCGGTCGCGCCCGCAGCCGGACCCGAACGCACGGTCACCACGTTGCCGACGCAGCTGAGGTACTGCAACGCGTAGTTCGCCGGGCCTTCCCGGTGTCGAATGGACAGTCCAGGTTCCAGGTGGTCGGCCGCGTAGCCGGTGGCCACGTCACCGGGGTGCACGCCGAGCGTGACACCACCCATGCCGGGCAGCACGAACGGTGTGCCGTCGGCGTCCACCCGGTACGCGTGCCGGTCGGCCAGCGGTGGCCACACCTCGCCCCGCAGCGGCTGGCGGACCAGGCGTTGGGCGTTGGTCGCGAGCGTCGTCATCGGTTTCCTCCCTCGATCGGGGCGGCGCCCAGCCGGAACGCGGCGACGCGGACAGGTGGCGCCGATGTCGCGCCGTTCCACACGTTCATCACCGGCTGGGACTTCGTTTCCCGGCCGATCGCCAGCACGCCGGCCAGACAGCCGGGCACGGACTGGGTGAACCGCATGCCGGCCAGTGGGGTGGTCAGCTTGCCGTTCTCGATCAGGAAGCAGGCATCCCTGGTCACGCCGGTGATGGTGCCGGCGACCCGGTCGGCCAGCCGCGTGTACCAGAACCGCTGGAGGTAGACACCGCGTTCGACACCGGCGATCAGCTCCGCCTCGGTCGACTCACCAGGTGTCATCACGATGTTCGCGGCGGCCGGCGCGGGCACCTCTTCCCTGGCGATGTGCGCGTGGCCGGTGGATTCGGTGCCCAGCGATGCCGCGATCGCCCGGTCGGTCACCGGGTCGCCGACCCTGCCGTGCTCGAAGAACACCACCCGGCGTTTCGTGACACCCTCGACGTCGAACCCGATCGGCAGCCCGACATCGGCACCGGCGTCATCAGCGACCTGGACCAGTTCCGCGGCCACCTGCTCACCACGGTGGGTCGCGGTCAGACCGAGACCGGCGGCCGCCAGTTCACCGGAGAAACCCAGTGCTGGCAGGAAATGCAGCAGTTCGCCGACCGCCTCCGCGCCCAGGACGACCTCGTAGGTACCCGGTGGCAGCTCCTGCCGGCGCTGGGACGCCACGGCCTGCGCCACGGTCCAGGCCACCGAGTCGGCCACCTGGATCCGGTCGGCCGATCGGCCCACGTCGATCCAGTGCGCCGTGCCGTCGGCCACCGACACGGTCAGGCTGCCCGATGCCTCGCCTGTCACCGTGGCCCGCAGTAGACCCCGGCTGGTCGCCACCGCCTGCTGGGTGAGGGCGCGGCCCAGCATGCCGGCCGCCTCACCACCGACAGCACCAGCGGCGGCGATCGCGGAGCGGGCCGCCGTGACCCGTGCTGCCGCGTCGAACGCCGTCACGTCGTCGAACCAGAGCCTGCCGGTCGGCCCGTCCGGTTGTGGGCCGCTGACCGTTGTGTGACCGGACCTGCCGACCGTCTTGGCGCGTTGCCGTGCACCTGCGGCGGCCGTGCGCACAGCCGTGTCCAGATGGCTGGCGACGGTGGTGGCCGTGCGGTAGGCGTGCCCGTCGACGACCGCCCGGACGAGGTACCGCACCTCGGTGATGTCCTGTGGCTGGTGGATCACGTCGCCCGCGAACCGGGTGTACTGGCCTGCCCGCGCGAGCACGGCGATCTCGATGTCGTCGGCCGATTTGCTCTGCACGGCGGTGTCCAGCGTGTGCAGCAGGTCGTCGGGGGCCAGCGGCGGGGTGAGTTCCGGTGTCATGCCACTCCCGTCCTGACGCCACGAACCAGCGTTGGCGCCGCGGCGTGGCTCAGGAAGCCCCACTGCTTGGGTTCGCCCTTGCCGCACGGATAACCGAAGACACGCAGTTCCTCAGGGCCGGCCACGGCCTCGACGCTGTTCCAGAACCGCGGTGTCACGCCGCCGTAGGAGAAGTCGCGCAGCAGCCTGCCCTTGCGGCCGTTGCGCACCTCGTAGGCGACCTCGGTGCCGAACTGGAAGTTCAGCCGCTGGTTGTCGATCGACCAGCTGCGGTTGTCGTCGATGTAGTAGCCGTTCTTCAGCTGGTCCAGCAGTTCGTCCAGTGAGCCGGAGCCGGGTTCCAGGTAGACGTGGGTGGAGAAGCAGACCGGCAGATAGCCCCAGCCGTCGCTGCGTGCGGCGCCGGTGACCGCCAGGTCCGCGCGGGCAGCGGAGTCCCGATTGGACAGTGTGTTTCGCACGATTCCATTGTCGATCAAGCGGGCCTGCCGGGCTGGTGTGCCTTCGTCGTCGAACGCGAAGCTGCCCCTGGTGCCCGGCACGCTCGGGTCGGAGATGATCGAGACGGCCGGTGAGCCGTAACGCAGTGAGCCGACATCGTTGGGCCGGATGAACGACGTGCCGGCGAAGTTGCGCTCGTCGCCGAGGATGCGGTCCAGTTCGAGCGCGTGGCCCGCCGACTCGTGGATCTGCAGCGACATCTGCTGTGCGCCGATGACCAGATCGTCCACGCCCGCTGGCGCGACCGGGGCGGTCAGCAGCTGCACCGCCTCCTCGCCGACGCGGCCCGCGTTGGTCGGCATGTCCAGGGACAGCACGAACTCCCAGCCGCTGCCGCCGGTGTTGCCGTGGAACGAGTTGGGGTAGCTGCGCCGCTGGACATCACCGTCCCTGGCGGCCAGGGCGACGAGCATGGCGCCGGTCTCGACCAGGTGCTGGTGTTGGCGGGAGCCCTCGGTGGACGCGAAGTGCCGGTGCTGTCGTTTCGCGTTGACGCCGCACTGCACGCTGACGACTTCCGTTGGCGCGGCGGCCGCCTTGAGTACATTGTGGAGCAATGCGTCCCGGTCGGCGCCGGTCACCGTGAACGGGTCGATGGCGACTTCCGTTGCGTAGCTGCCGCTGTGTGCTTCACCGGGCGGCAGCCGCACGGGTGGTCCCGCGCCGGCCCCGGCTCGTGCTGTGGCCAGTGCCCGTTGCGCGACCAGTGCCGGGGTGTTGGCGTCGGCCAGCGGCATCGACGCGAAACCCCATGCGCCGTCGCACAACACCCGTACGCCGATGCCGATGGTGTGCTCGACGCGCTCGTCCGGGTCGTGGCCGAGTTGGTGGTAGACCCGCAGTTCCTCGCCCTCGACCAGCCGGATGTCCGCGTAGCCGACGCTATTGTCGAGTGTCGACAATGCGAGATCAAGAAGAACGTCGGCGCTCCCGTCAGCGGCCAGGTCGCCCCAGTCGTGTGCGCTCATCGGGCACCCTCCTCCAGCTCGGCACTGATCGCGGCCAGACCGGCCGTCACGTCGGCGCTGGTCGCGGCCAGCGAAACCCGTAGATGGCCCGCACCGGCCGGGCCGAACGCGGGCCCTGGTGCGACGGCGATCCCCCGACGCTCCACCAGGTCGAACGCCAACCG
This sequence comes from Pseudonocardiaceae bacterium, assembly GCA_036279295.1. Classification (GTDB taxonomy): domain Bacteria; phylum Actinomycetota; class Actinomycetes; order Mycobacteriales; family Pseudonocardiaceae; genus DATEPR01. The sequence goes on from DASUJK010000413.1 coordinate 4,837, forward strand.
CTGCGCGTCCCCTATGCGGTCGGGCAGCCGTAGCCAGAGGTAGAAGGCGCCGCTGGGCTGGACGTAGTCCAGGCCGAGTTGGTCACACGTGGCCACGGCGGCGTCGCGGGTGGCCCGGTAGGCGGCGCGCATCGTGTCGACCGAGTCCTGCGGACCGAGCAGCGCGGCGATGCCGGCGAACTGGCCGACGGTGCTGACGCAGGACGCCATCGCCTCCTGCACCCTGGTCATCGCGGCGGCCAGATCCGGTGGAGCGACGGCATAGCCGAGGCGCCAGCCGGTCATCGCGTAGGACTTGGACAGCGAGAAGATCGACACCGTGCGGGTATCCGGTGAGCTGGTCGCCATGCCGGCTGGTGGCCCGTCGAAGCCGAGGCGGTCGTAACACTCGTCGGAGATGACCCAGAGCCCGTTGCCGGTGGCCCACTCGCCCACCGCGGCCAGCTGGTCGGCGGTCCACACGGCACCGGTCGGGTTCGATGGACTGTTGACGAGGATTGCCCTGGTTTTCCCAGTTTTCAGCCGGTCGAGCGTTTCCGGCGGTGGTGGCCCGCCGGTGGCCGGGTCGACGGGATAGCCGACCGGGCGGGCGCTGACCGAGTAGGCGATGGCGGAGAAGTTGGGCCAGCCGGGATCGGGCACGAGGATCTCGTCGCCGTCGTCGAGGATCGCGCTGTAGGCGGCGAAGAGGGCACCGGTCCCGCCGCCGGTCACGACGACGTGCGCCGGATCGGCGGCCTGCTCGGTCCATCCGTTGTCGCGCACCAGTTTTGTGGCGACGGCAGCGCGGAATTCGGGTAGGCCCGCGGTGGGCCCGTAGTGCGTGTGGCCGGCGCGGGCAGCGCGGTCGGCGGCGTCGATGATGTGTGGCTCGGTGTCGTAGGCGGGCTCGCCGAATTCGAGGTGCACGGTGCCCGGGCGGGCCCACGCGGCCGCGGCGACGGCACGGATGCCGGAACCGGGAATGGTGGCGGCGCGACGGCCGGGCATCGCGGTCACAGGGTGCTCGGTCACGGGGTGCTCGGTCACGGGGTGCGCGGTCACAGCGTGCTCCGGGCCATGCCGCCGTCGCAGGAGAGGAACGAGCCGGTGACGTAGGAGGCGGCGTCGGAGGCGAGGAAGTTGACGACGGCGGCGAATTCGTCGGGAGTGCCGTAGCGGTGCATGGGGATGCCGGCTTCGCTCTGCTTGCGCACGTCGTCGACCTCGATGCCGAGCCGTTGCGCGCGGCCGTTGTCGAGCGAGGCGACGCGGGGGGTGGCGACGCGGCCGGGCAGCACTCCGTTGACGGTGACGCCGTCGGCGGCGACGGTGCCCGCGACGGTTTTGAGCCAGGCGGTCAGTGCGGAGCGGCCGGAATTCGAGTAGCAGAGTTCGGGCAGGGGCTCGCGTACCCCGGAGGACAGGATGGCGACGAGGCGGCCGAAGCCGCGGGTGCGCATGCCGGGGAGGAGCCGGGTGGCGAGGTCGATGGGGGTGATGGCGAGGAGTTGGAAGGTCCTCTGCCATTCGGCGGCGTTGGTCTGGTCGGGTGGACAGGGTGGTGGGCCGCCCGCGTTGAGGACGCAGACGTCGACGCCGCCGAGCAGTTCCTCTGCCGCGGCCGACACGGCTTCGGCGGTTGTCGGGTCGGTGGCGTCGGCGGTGAAGACATGCACGGTGACGCCGTGCGCTGTGCGGAGTTCGGCGGCGGCTTGCTCCAGGGCGTCCCGGCCGCGTGACCAGAGCAGCAGGTCCATACCGGCCTTGGCCAACGCTTCAGCGGACGCCCGGCCAAGCCCGGACCCGGCGCCACCCACAACTGCCCGCCTGTTGCCGCTGCCGCTCATGCGACACCAGCCAGGAGTCGCTCAGCGGTCGACACGCCCGCCCCGGCAGTCGACCATCCGCTGCCGCTCATGCCTTCACCTCGAACGGCGCCCGATCCGCCTTCAGCCCGACTCGCGCCAGCACCTCGTCCAGCTCTGCCAGTGCGTCGTCACTCAACCGCGCGCCGCTCCGGGTGCGGGCACTGCTGATGGCGCCTCGCCGCCGCAAGACCTCCTTGCGAATCCCCAATCCGACAACCGGCTGGCCTTCATAGGCGATATACGGCAGGTAGCGGTCGAACAACTGGCCCGCCGCCTCGATATCAACCGCTTCGAACCGCAACCGCAGTTCCCGCAGGATCTCCGGGAACGCGAATCCCGTCATCGTCCCGGCGCCGCCTCGCCGCAGTTCCCAGTAGGCGCTCACCCCGCCCAGCCCACCGAACACCGTCAGCCCCGAGCGGGCCGCCAGCAGCCGACTGATCTTCGGCGGTGTCGGCGGGTCCTCCAACTTCACGATCGTGCTGCCACACGCATCCAACGCCGCCACCAACGCCGACACCGGCATCGTGACACCCGTCGCCGCCGGCTCGTCCTGCACGATCACCGGCACACCGGCACCCGTGGCCGACGACGTGAAGAACGGGCCGATCTGGTCCGTGTCACGAGCCAACGTCGGCGCGGACACCATCACCGCCGCCGCACCAGCACCCACCGCCGCGCCGATCCGCGCCGACGTCACCGTGGCCGACGGCGACGAACACCCGACCGCCACCGGTACCCGGCCGGCCGCAGCCGTGATGAACGCGTGCTGGATCTCGTGCCGCTCGGCGTCGGTCAACGCCGTGGCCTCCCCCATCACACCCAGCACCGTCAGTCCGTCGACACCCCAGTCGACCGCCGCGTCGACCAGCGAATGAATGCTGTCGAAGTCGACCGTGCCACTGTTGTCGAACGGTGTCGGGCAGACGAACCAGGTTCCCGCGATGGGGCTGGACACACGCACTCCCTCAAAGTCGCCGAAAGAAAGCCGAAGAAACAAGAATCAATAGCCAAGATCCGCTCGGTACACGTTGCGCAGCGGTCGACCCTCCCGCCAGCGCGCGAGATTGTCGGTGAACAACTCGACGATCACATCGTTCTCACTGGCCAACGTCGACGCCGAATGCGGCGAGATCAACACGTCCGGCCGGTCCCACAACGGCGAGTCGGCGGGCAGCGGCTCGGGGTCGGTCACGTCGAGCGCCGCCCCGCCCAGCCTGCCCTCCGCCAACACCGCCACCAGCGCCGCCTGATCGATCACCGGCCCACGCGCGATGTTCACCACCACCGCACCGTCCGGCAACAGGTCCAGCCGCCGCCGGTCGATCAGGTGAGTGGTCGCAGGCGTCAGCGGCACGGTCAGCACCAGCACATCGGTACCAGGCAATACCGTGTCCAAAGCCCCGGTGTCGATCACCGTCGCCCCGGGCAACTCCGGAACGGAGCCACCAGGCCGAGCCACACCGACCACGTGCGTGCCAAGTGCGGCGAACGTCGCAGCAGTGTGCCTGCCGATCTGCCCCAGCCCGACCACCGTCACCCGCTTGCCGGCCAGCGACCGCGTCGTGTACCTCGACCAGTTGTGCCGACGCTGCCGATCCAGCAACTCCGGCACACCCTTGATCAGGTGCAACGCCCCGGTCAGCGCGAACTCGGCCAACGGCACGGCGTGCGTACCGGCCGCCGTGGTGAACACGAGGTCACCCTGGTCCAGCCCGTAGCGCCGGACGAACCCGCCGATGCCGGCGCTGGTCGCCTGCACCCAGCGCAGCTTCGGACAGTTCGCCAGCATCTCGCCGGGCTGCCACCAGTCGAAGTCGAAACAGATCTCGGCCCGACCCAGCAGGTCCCGCCATTCCGCCGCGCCGGCCGAGTCCAGTTCCGGCTTGATGCCACCGTGGTCGGCGACATACCGCGGACTCGGCACCAGACGTGGCTGGTAGAGCACCTCGCCGTCCCACGCCGACCGGATCCGGTCCACGTGCTCGTCGGCCAGGAAACTCGTGATGAGAATGGTCATCGAACCGCCGCCCGCACCTGGTCCAGCGCACGGGCGTTACCGGGCGAATCGGTCGCGGCCAGGTGTCGTGGCTCGCTGACCCCGTTGACCACGTCGGCAACATGCTCGATGGCGTACTGGAACGCACGCACCGGATCGGCCTGCCACGTCTCCACCAGCTTGCCGCCCCGCCACAGTTCGACCGTGTCGTTCTCGGTGGGGTGGAACGGATTGGTCACCCGCAGCTCACCGTCGTCACCGCACAACCTGGTGTATGTCGACGGCGCCCGACGCATGCCCACCGAGAAGATCAACCGCCGCGCGGCGGGAAACGTCATTACCGCGGCGAACTCGGCGTCAACACCGGACTCGGCGGGTACCTCGACGGCAGCCGCCGAGGACGGCTCCGTGCCGAACAGCAGGCGAGCCAGCCGGATCGGGTAACACCCGACGTCCAACAACGCTCCGCCGCCTGCCTGCCACCGGATGTTCGCCGCGTTGGTCACCCGGAAATGGAACTCCGAGATGATCTCCCGCACCCCGCCGATCGGCCCATCGGCCGCACACAACGAAACCAGCAGCGCCGTCTGCGGATGGAACGGGAAGACGAACGCCTCCCACAGCTGAGAAGCACCCACCTGCGCCAACAGCGTGTCGACCTCGCCCGCGTCCAACCCGAGCGGCTTCTCGCACAGCACGGCCTTACCACTCGCCGCCGCCACAACCGCGAGTCGGACGTGCTGGTCGTTGGGCACGGCGATGTAGATCGCGTCCACGTCGTCGCCCGAGATCGCGTCGGCATAGCCGCACGCACGGCCGACGCTGTGCTCGGTCGCCCAAGCGGCCGCCTGGGAAGGGTCCCGGCTGCCCACGGCGACGGCGGTGTGGCCCGCGGCCCGCATCGCGGGCAGGAACGCGCGGGCCGCGATGTTGGCCGTGCCCAGCACGGCCCAGCGGATCGGTGGATTACTCACTCGTCATCCCACTCGGTGCGGACGTAGTGCTCACGGAGGGCGGCATCAACGGCAGCGATGGGCTGGTCCCGGAACGCCGCGATCAGCTCCGCGTGCCGATGCACCGTTTCGTCCAGTTCTATCCGCTGCCGATCCAAAGAAGAGCGCATCAACGCACCCATCTGGCCGTTCAGGCCAGCCCACATGTCCACGATCAACGGGTGACCGGACGCCTCGACGACCACCCGGTGCAGGTCCGTGTCGGCCTCCACCATGCCGGCCAGGTCGCCCTTCGCGGCGCACAGGTTCATCACCGCGAGCACTTCGTCCATCCGGTCGGCCAGTTCCCGTCGCCTGCCCCGCGTCAGTCCCTTGAGCGCGACCGCTTCCAGCGTGTACCTGGCGAAGCAGACCTCGCTCGCGTCGGTCTCGGACATCCGGATGACCGTGCTGCCCCGCCTGGGGGTGATCTCGATCAGCCGTTCGCCCTGCAGTTCACGCATGGCGGCCCGGATCGTCGTCCTGCTGACACCGAATTCCTCGGCCAGCGCGCCCTCCAACAGCGGCGCTCCTGCGGGAATCTCGTTGTTCAGAATCCGGGACCGCAGGATCTCGTGCACGGATTCGGGCAGTGACAGGTGTCTGAGCACGGACTTGTTCTTGGCTCGTCCGGCCGGCGATGAGGGCGCCACGTGGTCGTTCTCCTTGGTCGATGGGGCAGGCGGGGCAACCCTCCACGTCATTCAGAGAGTGGGAAGTCGACCCAGGCCCTGGTCCGGTAGGCGCGCTCGAACGCGTTGATCGTCTGCTGCACGAGGGCGCCCTGCCGGAAGTTACCCTGATTGGCGGCGCCACCATCCAGGATCTCGGTGGCGAAGTCCTTCAGCAGGCTGGAGTAGAACAGGAACGGCCACGGTTCCCGCGAGTGGCCACCCTCCGGGAAGAACCGCTGCGGGATCTCCTGCTCCACGAACTCCACCGAGTCCTTCGTCGCCGTCTTGATGGTTTGGCAGATGCCGAACTCTTCCACCAGCCGGACGATGATCGCACCCTTCGAGCCGTAGATCCGCACCTCGATGCCAGGGTAGTTGCCGACAGTCACGTATGAGGACTGCACGGAAGCCAGCCGTCCACCGCCGAACTCGGCGATCCACATATCGCCGTCGTCGATGTTCACGCGGGTCATCTCGCCGGTCTCCCGCACCACCCGCTCCGGCACGAAGTTGCGCATCGTGCCCACGACGGACTGCAGCGGAGTGCCCAACCACCAGTGCATGATGTCGATCACAGGAGCGCCGTAGCCCTCGATCGAGGACACCGCGAGCACGTCGGGGTCCTCCTCACCGTGCATCTGGCGCAGCGGTGTCGACGGGTCGAGCCACTGGCTGTTCTGCTCGTAGGCGTTGAGCATGTACGGCTCGCCGATGAAGCCCTGCTCGATCAGTTCGGCCGCGTAGAGGGTGGCCGGCGCGTAGCGGAACGTGAAGCCGAGTTTCGTCTTCAGGCCCTTGCTCTCGGCGAGGTCAGCGGCCTCCACCACCTTGGCGTAGTCGCTGTGCACCGGCTTCTCGCACAGCACGTGCTTACCGGCCTCCAGCGCGGCCCAGCTGACCTCGAAGTGTGCCGCGTTCCCGGTGACGACGTCGATCACGTCGATGTCCGGATCGGCGACCAGCGCGCGGTAGTCCGCGTGCAGGTTCGTCACCCCGAACTCCTTGCCGGCCTCACGCAGCGCGTCGGCGTTGGTGTCGGCGATCGCGACCACCTCGCAGCGGGGGTCCCGCTGCCAGCCCGGGATGTGTGACCGCACCGCCCACCGGCCCGCGCCGACGACTCCGACTCTCAGTTTGTCCTGTGTCACGAAAGCTCCCGTTCGAAGGTGGGTGGCGTGCTGCCGCCGGTCGGGGCGGCCAACTGGATCTCGTCGTGCCGGATACAGCGGACGCTGTGGCCCGCGTTTCCGGCTGCCAGCAGTTCGCTGACCTGTGCGACACACTCGGGCTCGGCGAACGCGCAGCGCTCGGCGAACCGGCAGCCGCTGCCCAGCGCGACGAGTTGTGGCGGCGCACCGGGGATCGTGGTCAGCGGGCGCCCTCGGGGCACGGCGCTGGGCAGCGAGTTCAGCAGTGCCGCGGTGTACGGGTGTTTCGGCGCCCGCAGCACGTCGTCGACGTCGGCCAGCTCGACCACCTGACCGGCGTACATCACCGCGACCCGGTCGCAGACCTGCGCGACCACCGACAGGTCGTGGCTGACCAGCACCAGGCTCAGCCCGGTGTCGCGCTGCAACCGCAGCAGCAGGTTGAGGATCTGGTCCTGGATGATCACGTCCAGGGCGGTGGTCGGCTCGTCGGCGATCAGCAGTTTCGGCCGGCCCGCCAACGCGATCGCGATCAGGGTGCGCTGCAGCATGCCGCCGCTGAACTGGTGTGGGAAGTCGTTCAGGCGGTTCTCCGGCGCCGGGATGCCGACCATGGTCATCAGCTCGATCACCCTGGCGCGGCGGGCCGTGCGGGACAGCGACTCGTGCGCGTCCACGGCTTCCGCGATCTGCGGGCCGATCTTGCGGATCGGGTTCAGCGACGTCATCGGGTTCTGCGGGATCATCGCGACGTAGTCGCCCCACAGCGAACGCAGGTCCCGCTGCGGCACACCGAGCACCTCGGCCACGCCGGCGGCCGGATAGCTGACCGCGCCCTCGTGGGTGGATGCCTTGGTGGGCAACAGACCGAGCATCGCGCGGCAGGTCACCGTCTTGCCGCTGCCCGTCTCGCCGACGATGCCGAGCACCTCGTTCTGGCGCACGGTCAGTGTCACGTCGTCGGCCGCCGTCACGGTGCCGTTGCCCGTCGGGATGTGCACGCTCAGCCCACGGATGTCCAGCGCGACATCGCTGGCCGGAGTCGCAGACGTCATCTCGATGGTCGCCTCCTGGGCGATGGTGTCGGCCATGTCAACGCGCATCCCTCGGCCGCAGTGCGTCGGCGAGGCCGTCCCCGATCAGGCTCAGCGCGACACCGAGCACGACCAGCGCGATGCCGGGCAGGATGGACAGCCACCATTCGGAGAGGATGTAGTTCTGGCCCTCGGCGATGATCGAGCCCCATTCCGGAGTCGGCTGGCGGATGCCGATACCGAGGAAGCCGAGCGACGCGCCGAGCAGCACGTTGCCGACTGCGTCCACCATGGCGAAGATCAGGCAGGCCGGCAGCACACTGGGCAGCGTGTGCCGGAAGATGATGCGCAGCCTGGAGAATCCGAGCGCACGCGCTGCCACGACGTAGCCGTAGCCGTTGGCGGAGACCGTGCGGCCGTGCGCGATACGGGCGTAGCTGACCCAGCTGGCCACCCACAGCGCGATGAACAGGTTGAACAGGCTCGGGCCGAGCATCGCGATGATCGCGATGACCAGCACGATGAACGGAAACGCGAACACCAGGTCCACGAAGCGCATCGCGATGGTACCGAACGGTCGGCCGAAGTGGCCTGCGAACAGCCCGACCAGCATGCCGAAGACCATCGTCACCGAGGTCGCGCCGAACGCGATGGCCAGGTCGTAGCGGCCGCCGTACAGGATGCGGGACAACAGGTCCCGGCCGAACTCGTCGGTGCCGAGCAGGTGGCCCGGCGAGAACGGCGCCAGCAGCGGGTTGAGCGGATCGATGGCCGTCGGCGAGTACTGCGTGAACAGCGGGGCGCCGATGCAGCCGATCGCGCTGATCACCAGCAGGACCGTGCCGGTGATCAGCGCGATCCGGCCGCGCATGAACGTCGGCACGAGCACCTGGGTCCTGGCGATGACCCGGCTGCGGCCGGTCACCATGGGGCTGGCAACGACCATGTCACACCGCCTTGAGGGTGAGTCGGGGGTCGAGGCTGACGTGCAGGATGTCGGTGAGCAGGTTGACCGCGAGTACGAACACCCCGAAGAACAAGGTCAGCGCCTGCACGACCGGGAAGTCGCGAGTGGACACCGAACTGACCAACAGGCTGCCCAGCCCCGGGATGGAGAAGACGTTCTCGATGATGACCGTGCCGCCGACCAGGAACGCGAGGTTGACGCCGAACACCACGATCAGCGGCAGCAGCGAGTTGGGCAGCACATCGCGCCGCAGCACGGTGAACCAGCTGAGCCCCTTCAGCTTCGCCGTGGTCACGTAGTCGGTGCCCAGCACCTCGATCACCGTGGCCCGCAGCGACCGCACCAGCACCGTGGAGAACGGGATGGCCAGGGTGATCGCGGGTAGGAACAGGTGGCCGATGTGCCCGGCGAAACCGGTGCCGTAGCCCTGGATCGGGAAGATCGGGATCTTCACGCCGAACAGCAGGATCAGCAGCACGCCGATCAGGAAGCCGGGCAGCGCGTAGCCGACCAGGAAGAAGACCCTGGCGCCCTGGTCGACCACACCGCCCTGACGCAGCGCCGAGATGGTGCCCAGTGGTACCGCGATCAGCACGGTCAGCACCCCGGCGAACGCGATCAGGAAGATCGTCGCCGGGAACCGGACAGCGATCTCGTGGGCCACCGCGTCGTGGTAGAAGTACGACATTCCAAGGTTGCCGACCACGCTGTGCCGCAGGAACAGCCAGTACTGCGCGGGTATCGACCGGTCCAACCCGAGGTTGTGGTTGACCAGCGCGGCCGCCTGGGGTGTGTAGTGGTTGCCGAGCAGTTGGAGCGCAGGATCGCCTGGCACCAGCCGGATCAGCACGAACGACACGACGGTGATGCCCAGGAGGATCGGGATCAGCTGGCCGATGCGTTTGCCCAGGTAGAACAGCAGTTGCATGTCGTCGTCTCCTTTCTCGGTCCGGTGCCAGGCGAGCCAGTTAATGGGTGCCGACGGTCAGGGTGAGCAGGGAGTTGTTGTAGTTGCCCAGCGGTGAGGCCGCGAAGCCGTTGACCCACTTGCCCTGCGCGTACCGGAACGGCGGGTAGGCCAGCGACAGGTACGGGGTCTGGTCGTACACGATCTGCTGGATCTGCGCGTACATCTGGGCGCGCTTGTTCGCGTCGGTCTGCGACCTGGCGTCGTTGGCCAGCTGTGCGGCCGTCGGGTCGTTCCAGTAGGTGTCGAACGAGTTCGAGCCCGCGTCCGGCACGACACCGAAGGTCACGACCTCGTCCGGGTCGATGATGTCGTTGGTCCAGTAGCGCTCACCGAGACCGTAGTTGCCGGTGCCTTCCTTGTCGTAGGCGGTGACCAACTCGTAGGACTCGATGTTGACCGTGATACCGATCTTCGCCAGGTCGGACTTGATGACGACTGCCTCGGCCTGACCGGCCGCGTCACCACTGACCGTGATGATGTTGGTGGTGAACCCGTTCGGGAACCCCGCCTGGGACAGCAGGTCCTTCGCCTTGGCGATGTCGACCTTGGGCTCGGGCAGGTTCGCGTTCCAGTACTGCATCTTGTACGGCATGAACGACGTGGCCGGCACCGCGGTGTTCTGGTAGGCCAGCTTGTTGATCTCGTTCAGGTCGATGGCGGACCGGACCGCCTGGCGCACCTTGACGTTCTTGAAGTACTGGTTCTTCGTGGACATCTGGACGAAGTCGACCCTGGTGGACGGGAACAGGTCGGACTTCAGCTTCGGGTTCGCGTTGATCTGCTTCACCAGGTTGGCGGGCGGGTTCTCGATCACGTCGACCTTGCCGGCCTGCAGGTCGAGCAACCGGGTGTTGTCGTCGGTGATGATCTGCAGCTTGATGTTCTTGATCTTCGGCTTCGTGCCGTACCAGAACTTGTTGACGGTGAAGTCGATCTCGGAGTCAGGGTTGTAGCTGGTCACCACGAACGGGCCGCTGCCGATCGGATGGGTGAAGAACTTGTCGCCCTGTGCTTCGACCTCCTTCTGCGGCAGCACCGAGTACGCGTACATCGCCAGGTCGGCCAGCAGCGGTGCGTGCGGCTGCGTCAGCTTGACGACCACCGTCCTGGCATCCGGCGCGGTGATCGACTTGACCGCCGTGATCAGGAAGCCCCAGCCGCCGTCCAGCGCCTTCGCCCTGTTGATCGAGTACACGGCGTCCTGTGCGGTGACCGGGGTCCCGTCGGAGAACTTCGCGTCCCGCAGGTGAAAGGTGTAGGTCAGCTGGTCCGCCGACACGTCCCACTTCGTGGCCAGGTCGGGGACGATCTTGGTGCCGGTGGCGTCCGGCGCCACCAGCCTGCTGTAGAGGTTCTGGTCGAGCCAGATCGACTCGTTGACCGAGTTCTGCTCCGGGTCCAACGTGTCGACCTTGACCGCGTTGGCCATGATCAGGGTGTCGACCGCGCTGGTGGCGGACGGGCTGGTCGAGCCGGACGATGCCGAACCCGACCCGCAGGCCGCTGCGATCACCGACACGGTGACCAGCGACAGGGCGATAGCGCCGCGCCTGGCCCGTCTGGACCAGGTGGCTCGGGACAACGTACCGATCATGCGGTCACATCTCCTTCAACGGTGACGATCTCCGGCGGCGACGGCGGATAGAGGTGACAGACGACGGAGCGTCCCGCGTCGGGCGTGGTGACAACGGGAACCTCACGCCGGCAGACATCCATCGCGGCCGGGCAGCGCGGGTGGAAGACACAGCCGGACGGCGGCTCGATGGGATTGGGCATGTCGCCCGTGAGCGAGGGTGCCGCCGGTTCGCGGCGCGCGTCCAGGCTGGGCGCCGCGTCGAGCAGCGCACGGGTGTACGGGTGTTGCGGATCGTTGATGATCTGCGCCGCCGTTCCTTCCTCGACGATCCGGCCGAGGTACATGACGGCGATGCGGTCGGCCAGCCGTTTGACGACGGCGAGGTCGTGGGTGATGAACACATAGGCGAGACCGAGTTCGTCGCGCAGCTTCTCGAACAGGTTCAGTACCTGCGCCTGCACCGAGACGTCGAGGGCGGACACGGGTTCGTCGGCCACGATCAGCTTGGGACCGACAGCGAGGGCACGGGCGATGCTGACCCGCTGACGACCACCACCGGACAGTTGGCCGGGCAGCCGGTCGCGCATGGACACCGGGTAGCCGACGAGTTCGAAGAGACGGTCGGTCTCGGCATCCCGCTCGGCCCGCGAGCGCATGCCGTGCACCTTGAGCACCTCGCCGATCGACGCGGCGACCGTCCGATAGGGATTGAGTGTGGAATAGGGGTCCTGCAGGATGATCTGGACCGTGCGGCGCAACTGCTGCGATTCCTCACGGTCCAGGCCCATCACGGACCGTCCGTCGATCTGGACGTCCCCGGAGGTCGGATCCTCAAGCCGCACGATCAGCCGGCCGAGAGTGGATTTCCCGGATCCGGTCTCGCCGACGACCGCATAGGTCTCGCCACGCGAGACGGTCAGCGACACATCGGCGACCGCGTGCAGTCGAGTGGACGGCCGCCCTGCCATGCGGCCGACCGTCGACGGCTCGTGGCCGTACCACTTGTTCAAGCCGGAGGTCCGCAGCAGGGGTACTGCCGAGTCGGTCGTCGTCGTCACCAGCCCACCCCGGTCCTTGTCGTCGGCGTTTCGGCCACACTACGGCGATTGTCGACACTCGACAACAGGTGCGCGAGAACTTTTCAAGTTCGAAACCTGATCATGGTCGGACTAGGCAGAAGTCGTTAGCCGGCCTGGGTTTCCCGGACCTGCTGCCACTCCGCGGTGGCCGCGGTGGCAGCTTCGAGTACGCGATGCGTGAGCGCCGCGTGTCGCAGCGTGGGCAGTGTGGACGATGCCGATGCGCCGCCGGCGCGCATCGTGGCCAGCAGATCGTCGACGTGCAGCCGGGCATACGCACCAGGGCCGTCGGCCAGCGTCGGCAGTTCGGCGACCGGCAGCGGGGTGCCGTCCGGGTGCCACCGGCGGTACTGCTGCGCGCCGTCAATCAAGTCGATCAGCCGGACCTCGGCAAGACCGGTGGACGTATGCAACCGAATCGTGATGCCCGGGTAGCCGCCGGTCAGCACCCAACTACAGAGCAGCGTCCCGTTGGCACCATTGGCGAATCGCAGTTGCAGCGTGGCCAGATCGTCCACTTGCGCATCGGGCAGCACCCGCACCAGGTTGCTGCTCACCGACGCCACCGGGCCTACCAGCCACTGACACAGGTCAAGCACGTGCGAGCCGTACTCCAGCAGCGCACCCGCTGCCACGAGTGCGGCATCGCCCTTCCAGTTCATCGGCTTGCCGAGCAGCGGATGGAACTGCGCGTTCTGCTCGTACAGTTCGATCAGCCAGACGTCGCCGAGCGTGCCGTCAGCCAGGTCGGCACGCATCGCCTGCACTGCGGGGCCGTAGCGGAACGAGTAGCCGACGGTCGCCGGTACACCCGTCGTCTCGGCGAGCGCGGCCAGTTCCTCGGCGGCAGGGGCCGAGTTGCCGAGCGGTTTCTCGCAGTACACCGCGATTCCCCGCTCCAGCGCGGCCCGGGCGGCATCGACGTGCAGATGATCCGGTGCGGCGATCACCAACAGGTCGAGATTGTCGTCCGCGGCAAACAGTTCGTCCAGCGTGCGGTAGGTGGGGGTGATCGCGGCATTGTCGGTCACCGGGTCGACACCGGCGACCACCTCGACGTCCGGGTCCGCGCGGAGAGCGGGCAGCAGCACCTGGCGTGCCCAGCCACCGACACCGAACACCGCCACCCGGATCGTGTTCATCGTTTTCTCCCGACTCCCTGGAACAACACGGCCGTCGTCGGCACCGGCACCATGCGGACCGTCCCCATGCGACGGGCCAGCCACAGCGCGACATCGCCGACCGACGGCATCACACCACGCAGCACCACCGGCACACCGTGCTGCGCGCACATCGCGACCAGCCGCCGACGGTTGACGAACAGCGCGGGATCGTGGATGCCCGGCGGCGGAGTGCCGGGTACGCGTTCGGCCACCGTAACCGCAAGCAGCCGAGCCAGCCAGGTGTCGGCGAGCGTGTCCAGCACCAACAGGCCGCCCGGCTTCAGCAGTCGGCAGGCTTCGGCGACCACGGCGGACAGGTCGGTGACGTGTTCCAGGATCTCCCCCGCGCTGACCACGTCGGCGCAGCCGTCGGCCAGCGGCACCCGGCACACGTCGGCACGGACGGCGGTGACACCGTGCTCCTCGGCCTGGGCCAGCGCGCTGGCCGTGATGTCCACGCCGACGTGCAGGTAGCCCTTGCCGACCAGGTGCGGTGCGAGCAGGCCCGCGCCACAGCCGAGATCCACCAGCACGGCGCCGGGCCGGTTCGCCGGCGGCACCAGCGCGGCTCGTGCCGCGGCCAGCCAGTGCAGCATCGCGAACGGGCCTCTCGGCCGCCACCACTGCGCCGCGAGATCGTCGTACTGGGCCGGATCGTTGCGGACGACATCAGCTGGCGGCACGCCACCACGCTATCCGTCGAATTCGGCAATCAGGTCACCGATGAGCCGGATGCTGGTCAGCACGTCCTCGTGGGCGATGCTGCCCATCTGTTGCAGACACATCATCCGGTCGATACCGAGATCGGCGTAGGCCCGCAGTTTCCGGCGGCACGTCTCCGGACTGCCGACGATCAGCGAGTCCTGTGCGCTGAGTACGGCGAAGATCTCGTCGTCCGGTACGTCCTCGCCGCGCACGATCCGCCCGATCAGCATCTTGCCCTCGGTGATCGCGTCGTCCACCTCGGCACGCAGGAACTGCCCGGTGAGGCCGCCACCGTCGGGCTTGTGCAGCAGGTCCACCTGCAACTTCGTCGTGTCGGCGAACTGGGCGGCCGCCTCGAAGAACGTCAGCGCGGTGACGGTGTACCAGGCCGCTGCGGCAGCGGCGCCGTTGCGCATGGCCTGCTCGTCGGTTTCCGCGCAGTGCACGAACGTGAAGAACGCGACCTGGTCGTTCACGTACGACCCGACCGGCTCGGTGCACCGCCGCGCCGCGGCCCGGTACAGGTCGACCATGCGCCCGGCCCGTTCCAGCGACTCCCACATCGTCGTGCCCAGCACGCCGACACCCCGCCTGCCCGCTTCCTCGAACGACGACGGGCTGCCGGCCGGTTGCCACAGCGGCGGATGTGGGCGTTGCAGTGGCTTCGGTGAGATCGACGCGTCGGTGATCTGGAAGTTGTCACTCTCGTAGGAGAACCGGTCCGACGTCCACATCTTCGTGACCAGTTCGAACGCCTGTTGGGTCTGCGGGCGGACGTCCTGGCTGTCGATGCCGAACAGGCGCCACTCCGGGATCGTGGAGCGGGTCAGCCCCAGTTCCAGCCGGCCGCCGCTGAGGTGATCCAGGGTGGCCGCGCGCTCGGCCACCCGGATCGGATGGTTGAACCGGGCCGGTGCCAGCACGGCGGAGTGGCCGAGGCGGATCTGCTTGGTGTGCTGGGAGATCGCGGTGAGCAGCAGTTCCGGTGCCGAGGACAGGCTGAACTCCCCGGCACCGTGGTGCTCGACCTGCCACCAACAGCCGTAACCCAGCTCGTCAGCCAGTTTCGCCTGCTCGATGGCCTGCTGGAACCGCGCCTGCTCGTGGCCCGCTGACCACGGCCTGGGGTTCTGGATCTCGTTGAACAGGTCGATCTTCACCGGGTGACCTCCGTTCGCCGACGCACCGCCTACCGTCAGTCGCACAGAGCGATCGCGCCGTTACAGCTGGCCGCCCAATCGTTCATGACGACGCTCCGCGCCGGGCGCTAGATCGTCGCTGGCGCGACAGCGCCCCAGGCGAATGGCTGAAGTTGGCAGTCCAGCGGCGCTCCGGTCATCCGGTTGGCCAGCGTCGACATCGTGTAGACGCCGATGCCCATGACGACTTCCAGTGCGTTCTGGCTGGTGTAGCCGTGTGCCAGGAACGCCTGCCACGACTCGTCGTCGACCACACCGGCGCCCGCGATGACGTCCAACGTGAACACCCGGATGGCCGCCAGGCGCTCGTCCGGCAGCGGCTTGCCAGCACGCAGTGCCGCGATGAGGTCGGCGTCCGCGTGCAGGGCGGTCAGTTTCGCCGTGTGCATGGCGACGCAGACGTGGCACTCGTAGCGGGTGGCGATCGTCATGATCACCACCTCCCGGGCGAGCGGATCCAGGGTCGTCGTCTCGAATGCCGCGCTGAGCTTGAGAAAGCCATCCAGCAGCTGTGGTGCGGTGGCCATGCGGGCGACGGCGGCCGGCAGGTAGCCGAGGTGCTGGGTGGTCGCGGCGATGGATCGGCGCGCGGCCGGCGGGGCGGACTCCAGGGTGTGCTCGATGAACACGATCTTCTCCCGTAAACTCGACAACATGGTTGACCAAATAGTAAACCGAGTTGTCGAGTTTTGCCAATGACCTACCCAGTGACCGACTCCGACCCCCCGGGCTTCGAGCTGCCCCTGCTGCTGTTCGCAGGCTTCCGCTCGCTCATCGACCAGCTGCACGCCGAACTGGCCGGGCAGGGCCACCCGGACGTGCGACCCGCGTACGGGTTCGCCATGCAGGCCATCGGCGTCCACGGAGCGACGGCCAGCGAGCTGGGCCGACGGCTGGGCGTCTCGAAGCAGGCCGCAGGCAAGACCGTGGACCGGCTGGCCGCCCTCGGCTACGCGGAGCGGGTGGGTGACGACACGGACGGGCGGCGCAAGCTGGTCCGGCTCACTCCAAGGGGGTTCGACTCGCTGGCCAGATCGGCGGTGATCTTCGACCGGCTACGTGCCCACTGGGCGGCAACCCTGGGCCCGGACCGGTTGGCGGGCCTGGAAAACGACCTGCGGACGGTCGTACCCGCCGACGGCTTCCGACTCGACGCCGCCAGCTGGTTCGGCGGCTGACATCTCACCGCGTGGCGGCCGACACGTCCACGAGTTCGGCGACCGTGGTCTCGTCGATCTCGGACGTGCGCACGGTGAACGCCAGCTGCCACGAGCCGGACAGCGGCAGGTCCGCGATTCTGGCCCGATAGTTGCCGGGGCCGGTGCCGATCGCGCGGTGCATGGTGACGCGCAGCGGACCGATGTGCCGGCTCGGCATGGTGAACGCCATATCCAGCTCGGCGACGTTCATGTGCCGGCCTGCCCGGTTGGACACGACGACCGTGACGACGTCCGGGCCGGTGGCCAACGGCCCGGTGTCGACCTTCAGTTTCCCGGCGCCACCAGGCCCCCCGGTGGCGAACGGGATCACGCAACAGTCCGGTGTGGACACCGTGACCTGCCGTGGCGGCTGGGCGGTGACCAGTGTCGCGGTCAACGCGAGCACCACAACCGCACCCGTCGCCTGGACGACGGAGGCATACCGTGGCGCGCTGGTCTGCGACCGGACCCACCGCCTGGCCAGCCACACGCCGCCCAGCACCAGCGCGACGCCGCCGATCTTGAGCAGCAGCAGCTTGCCGTAGCCGGTGGTCAGGAACGCGGCCCAGCTGCCCAGCTGCTGCCAGCTCTGGTACGTCCCGGTCACCACGAGCACACCGACGCACGCGAACGCGATGCGGGAGAACCGCAGCACCGCGCTCGGTGGCGGTTTGGCGTGCCACAGCACGACAAGGCCGCCCAGCCACAGGCCCGACGCGGCCACGTGCAACGCGTCCACCGGCAGGCCGACACCGGTCACGTGGCCGGCCATCGACCAGGTCACGGCCAACCCGATGCCCACGACGGCACACAGCCAGCCGAGCACCACCCGCCGCCGGGTCGCCATCATCTCGCTGAGCAACGGCACGGCCACGGCCAGCAGCGACACCCGCAGTGCCAGGGCGACGCCGATCGACTGGTCCATCGTGGCGGCGAGCAGGTCGGTGTCGAACAGGTGCGTCAGCCCGACCTTGGCACCGTAGGGGCCCTGCAGCAGGGTGTCGGCCACGGTGGCCAGCAGCAGCACCGGCCACGCCACCCAGATCAGCACGACGACCCGCCGCTGCGCCGAACCCTCCGGCCAGCACAGCAGCACGAAGCCGACGGCACCGACCAGCAACGCGAAACTCGCGTAGCTGACGACGCGACTGGTCCAGTACAGGACGCCGACCGCCGTGCCGCCTATCGGCGCCAGCGCCAGCAGGGCCGTCTTCATCTGGCGCTGCGGGTGCGGCGCAGCGCGATGGCCGCGAGTACACAGGCGACCAGACCGACCAGGACGCCGATCACGCCGACCGGGTAGTCGGTCGGGCTGCCCGACGGCTCGTCCGGCGACGCCAGGGCGGTGGACGCCGAGCGGAGCAGCGGATCGTCGCTGAGCAGCGTCACGGTCGGCGCTGGATGTTCGGGGGCGGCCACGCCGGGCGTCGGGACGTCGATCCAGCGCACCACGTCACCGTTGCTGTACGTCTGGATCGCCTTGAACACCAGCCGATCGGTGTTCGTGGGCAGCGGGCCAGCGAGCACCGTGAAGTCCTGGAAGCTGTTCGGCGCGATCTCGCCGCCCGTCCAGGTGATCTTCGAAACCACCTCGTCGACCGTGCCGTCCGGCGACATCAGCGGTTTGGCCAGCTTGACCTTGTCGACCTGGACATGCCAGCCGGGTAACGACTTCGCAACCACCGACGCGATCGGGTGCGCCGCGGGGAACGTGACCTCCAGTTTCGTGGTGTCGGCCGAAGCCTCCTCGTTGGGCACCTGGAACGCGATCTCCACCGTGGCGCCCTGGGTGGCGGTGTTCGGCGTCGCGACGACGTGCGCCGAAGCGGTCCCGATGCCGGCCAGGAGCCCGCAGAACACGACCGCACCGACGGTCATCAGGCGTTTCATGGCCATCTGAACCCCTTATGTCGCGGCAGGACCGGGGTGAGCTGCTCGTCGGAAAAATAACTTTGGCACCGGTTCCCGGATATGGCTAGAAACCCTTGGGGGGAGTCGCCGGACGCAGATGGGTGCGCTGGCCGTCATGATCGAAGATGCACAGCACCTCCGCAGGTCCGTCGTGTGCGCCGAAGGCGTGCGGGATCATCGTGGAGAACTCGGCGGCCTGGCCGGCCTCCACCAGGATGGTGCGCTCCCCCAGCAGCAGCACGATCGTGCCGGACAGGACGGTGAACCAGTCCTTGCCCGGGTGCACCCGCATCTGGTCGCGCGGCGGCGCGGGCTTGGTCAGCCGCATCTTGGCCACGGAGACACCGTGCGGCCCAGGTTCCCTGGTCAGCATCCAGGTGGTGCGGCCCCTGGCCTCGTCCCGCGCCGGCCGGATGACCACGTCGTCGTCATCGACCGACTCCACCAGCTGGTCCAGGGTGGTGCCCAGTGCCCTGGCGATCGGGGCCAACTGATCCAGCGCGATCCGCCGGTGGCCGGTCTCGATCCGACTCAGTGTGGACGGGCTCAGGTAGCAGCGGCCGGCCAGGTCGTCCAGTGACCAGCCCTTGGCCACGCGCAGCCCACGGATCCGCTGGCGGACCAGGCTGTCCAACACCCCGTCTTGCGTCATACGCAAGATACTATGCCATCAGCGCAAGTGCGACGTAGGCTCGACGACATGGCGAACCACACGCACCACCATCACCAGCATCACTCCGCAGGCGAGCCGGACTGGGCGGACATGATCGAGCTGCTCGACCTGGACGGTGAGGTGCTGCACGAGTACCTGGCCGACGCGACCGGCTGGGTCCGCCAGCTGGCCGACGGACAGCCGCGCGCCCGGATCGTCGACCTGGGCAGTGGCACCGGAACCGGCGCCATCGCCCTGGCCCAGCGGTTCGATGGCGCCGATGTGATCGCCGTCGACGGAGCGGCACCGCTGTTGGCCCGGCTGCGGGACAAGGCCGTCGACCTCGGCCTCGCGGACCGGATCCACACCGTCACGGCAGACCTGGACGAAGGCTGGCCGGCGCTGGACACCGTGGACGTCGTGTGGGCTTCCAACTCGATGCACCACATGGCCGACCCGGACCGGGTGCTCGCCGACGTCCTCGGCACACTGCGTCCCGGCGGGCTGCTGGTGGTGGCCGAGATGGAATCGTTCCCACGTTTCCTGCCCGACAGCGTCGGCGACGGGTTGGAAGCACGCTGCCACGCCGCCATGGCCGAGACCGCGGCCCACGAACTGCCGCACCTCGGCGACGACTGGGGATCCCGGGTGGCCAAGGCCGGGTTCACCGTCGAGGCGCAGCGGACATTCACCGTCGACCTGACACCACCGCTGCCCGAGGCCACCGGGCGCTACGCACGCGAGTCGTTCCGGCGGCTCCGGCAGGGCATGGCCGACCAGCTGAGCGCGGCCGACCAGACCCGACTCGACGCGCTCATCGACGGCCCGGACGGCGTGGTGGGCCGCGACGACCTAGGCGTCCGCACCGCCAGGACCCTGTGGGTGGCACGCAGGCCGTGACACGGAGACCGACGGCACCAGGCCGAACGCGGGCGTGACGGCGTACGTCCGGTCCGAGCACACCTCGTCCGGTGCCAGGCCACGGTCGATGCCGTGCGGCACAACGGTTTGGCCCGGTTCCAGGGTCAGCTTCCGCCCGTCGAGCAAGACGTCGATCATGTCGGGTTCGAACGACACCATGCCCGCCACCCTGTCCACCTCCGGCCACGCATCCGGGTAGGACCACGCGGCCCTGCCGTACGCACCGATCTCGAAGTAGCTCGCCAAACCCTTGTAGGGGCAGAACGTCTGGCCCTCGACCGGGGTCAGCGCGGACTCGTCGATGTCCTCGCGCGGCACGTACCAGCGAGGCGCGAAGCCCGACTCGTAGAGCACCACCGGACGGTGGGTCTCGGCGACCACCCGGTCGCCGTCGCGCACCACGAGGTGCCGCGAGGTCTGCCGGATGTCGTTGCGGTGGTACAGATCGGCGGCGTGGCCCACGATGCGCTCGTCCTCCTCGTAGAAGGCATCCATCGCCCGCCACGCGAAGGCGACCCGGTCCCGCAGCACCTCGGCGTGGGCCGGCAGTTCGGTGAACCGCCACGCGCCTCGCTCGGCCTGCCGGTCACCCGCGTGCACCGTGAACCACTCCGTCGCGCCGAGATCGCGGTGGTTCGTGGTGCGGTTCTCCGCCGTGAGCACGCCGTCCTCGACGTCGGCGAGCGGGAAGAACGCCACCGGGTAGCGGCCCGGTTCGTGCAGCAGGATGACGTCCTCGCTGTCGGCCACCCACCGGTCGCCGAACCGAACCCGCATCCGCCTGCGCAGCGGCTCGGCGAACAGCAGTCGCTCCGGCAGCGGCCCGGCTGTCAGGAACTGCCCCACCGACCTGGTCGACAACGGTCCTTGCTGCCATGCAAGACCCATCGGTCCCACCTCCGTTTGGCTAACGTGTAAACTGAAGATATACGCATTAGTCAGCGCAGCGCAAGTGGAGACGGATGGCTTGACTAACGGGTATGGTGCACTCATGGACATTCAGCCGGCACTGGCCGACATGCAGCGGGCCGGGTTCCCGCTCGGCGGCGAGCCGCTGGTCGCGCTGGACCTGGTGGACACCGTCACACTGGCCACCACACCGGTCGCCGACCTGCTCGGCTCGCCGGAAAGGATGGCCGAGTGGTGGTCCCTGGAAGCCCCCCGGCTGCCAGTGGGTCCGACGCCCGACCCGGCGGCCACCCGCAGGCTGCGGTCCGCCGTCCGAGACCTGTTCGACGCGCACCTGGAGCACCGGGCGCCGCGACCCACCTCGATCGACGACGTGAACGCCGCGGCGGCAGGTGCGCCGACCAGTCCCCGGCTGACCGCTGACGCGCGGGTGGAGACCCGCTGGCACACCGAGCACGGTGGCAACGCGGCACTCGCCTCGATCGCCCGCGAGGCGATCGAACTGCTGTCCAGTCCCGACCGCCTGGCCCGGTTGCGGCGCTGCGCCAACCCGACCTGCTCGATGCTGTTCCTGGCCGAGAACAAGCGACGCCAGTGGTGCACGGCCAACGTCTGCGGCAACCGCACCCGGGTCGCCCGGCATTACGAGCGCACCCATGGCGAACACTGACAGCGCGCCGGTCGCGCGGCTGCTCTCACTCAACGTCGGCATGCCGGCGAACGTGTCCTGGCAGGGCAGGACGGTGTACACCGGCATCGTCAAACAGCCCGTCGACGGCCCACGTCGGGTACGCAGGCTCAACATCGACGGCGACGGACAGGGTGACCTGGGCGGCCACGGCGGCGAGATGCGGGCCGTGCTGGTCTACCAACGCCAGTCCTACGACTTCTGGCAGCGCCACCTCGGCCGGGACGACCTGGAGTACGGCCAGTTCGGCGAGAACTTCACGGTCGACGGCCTGCCCGACGCCGAGGTGCACATCGGTGACCGCTACCGGATCGGCGACGCCGAGTTCGAGGTCACCCAGCCACGCGTCACCTGTTTCCGGGTCGGCATGCGCCTCGGCGAACCGAGAATGCCGTCCCTGCTGGTCGCCCACCACCGGCCCGGCTTCTACTTGCGCGTCATCAAGGAGGGACACGTCCAGGCTGGCGACAAGATCGTCCGGACCGGCATCGGCCGGCACGAGATCAGCGTGGCCGACATCGACGCGCTGCTCTACCTGCCGAACCGGGACGCCGACCTGCTCCGCCACGCGGTGGACATCCCGGCGCTCAGCCCTGGCTGGCAGCACTCGTTCCGTGACCTGCTCGACAGGTCCGCCACGACGCCACCGGCAGGCACCGAACCGGCCGGCTGGCCCGGGTTTCGGCCGCTGCGGGTCGCCCGCGTCGTGCCGGAGAGCCCGGCCGTCACGTCGGTCTACCTGGCGGCCGAGGACGGGAGCGCACTCCCCCGGCCACGACCCGGCCAGTACCTCACGCTGCGGGTCACCGGCGCTGCCGACCCGCCGCCGGTGCGTAGTTACTCACTGTCCGCCGACCCGGCCGGGAACGAGTACCGGATCAGTGTGAAGCGGGAGACACACGGCCTGGTGAGCGCCTACATCCACGCCGCGGTGCGAGCAGGCACCACAGTGGACGTCGCTGCCCCGCGCGGTGACTTCGTGCTGTCCGAAAGCGATGTGACAACACCCGTTCTCCTGTTGTCCGCGGGGATCGGCGTGACCCCGGTACTGGCCATGCTGCACACGCTCGCGGCAGCCGGCAGCAAGCGCGACATCTGGTGGCTGCACACCACCCGCTCGGCGGCCGAGCACGCGTTCGCCACCGAGGTCCACGACCTGCTGGCCGGCCTGGCCAACAGCCATGAGCACGTCTTCTACACGGCGGCGAGCCAGGGTGAGCTGCCCCCAGCCGTGACCAACGGCAGGCTGAACCGGGAGGCGTTGGCAGCACTGGGACTGCCCACCGACGCGACCGCCTATGTCTGTGGGCCTGCCGGATTCATGACCGCGGTGCGCGAGGCACTGGTCGGCATCGGCCTGGCGGCGAACGACATCAGCAGTGAACTGTTCGGTGCGTTGCCGGCGATCAACCCGGGTATCGCCGACGTCAGCCACACACCTCCGCACCAGCCGCCCGGCCCGGCAGGCACCGGGCCACGGATCACGTTCGCGCGCAGTGGACTCACCGTGCCGTGGCGGGACAGCTACCCCACGGTCCTGGAATTCGCGGAGGCCTGCGACGTGCCGACCCGCTGGGCCTGCCGGTCCGGTGTCTGCCACACCTGCCAGACGCCGATCCTGTCCGGCACGGTCCGCTATGGACCGCCACCGCTGGAACCGTCGGCACCGGGCACGGTTCTCGTCTGTTGCGCGCAGCCAGAAACCGACCTGGTACTGGACCTCTAGGCTGCTAGATCCAGTCCTCGTGCATGACGGTCACCGGTGGCTCCCCGCCCGCTTCGCTGAACGCGGCCAGCGCCTCGACCAGTTCGGCACGCCGCAGTTCGGGCATCCTGGCCACGATGCGGGCGATCTGATGACGCCGCTGCTGGGTGACCCGGATGACGGTCCGGGCACCGGTGGCGGTCAGGTTGAGCACGACCTCGCGCCGGGAACTCGGGTTGATCTGCCGGTCGACCAGACCCGCGAACACAAGCCGGTCCACCATTCGGGTAGTGGTCGACGGGTTGACGCCGAGATGATCGGCCAGGATGGACAGCTTCATGGGCCCCCGCCCGTGCAGCACCACCAGTAGCCGGAACTGGGGCACCGTGATCGACTCGTCGACCGATGCGATGGAGCTTGCCGAGACCGCGATGAGCAGGCGCGATGCGGTCAAAACGGCATCGGTCACCAGATCGGCGGCTGGCTCGCGCGCGTGGTAAGGCATGCCTTGGCTGGCCATACCTCTAAGTTCTACCGGAATGACCGGCTCTCCGGCACGGTGACGACCCGTCGGCTCCAGAAAAAGTGCATACCTCATGGCCCGGCGCGGCGGGCCGTCAGCGCCGGGCGTGGTTGGACCCGCCCCGGTTGACACCACCGTTGACCAGGCGGCTGATGTCGCCGGCGACTACTCCGGCTACCGGGACGGGCCGTTGAACCACCGCCCCTGTCCTCGATGCGGTGCCCGGAATCCAACTCATCCCGGGCACCGCAGACAGGTGGTTGCGGGTCAAGCGGCGAGAACTACGGGATGATCGTCCAGCCGAACATCATCGCGTGGTCCTCGTGCATCAGGTTGTGGCAGTGCGCCACATAAGGACCAGTGAAGTCACGGAACCCTCGGTACACGATCACCGACTCGCTCGGGTCCAGCGCCACGAGGTC
>DASUJK010000414.1:0-23649 GCA_036279295.1 Pseudonocardiaceae bacterium
TCCGCGACCACCCGCCCAACCGTGCCGCCGGAACAGCGGCCGACCGCCGACACGCTGGTCGGGCGTCTCGCCGCGGTACCGAGCGATGGTGTGCTGCCACGGCGGACACTGGTCTCCGGGATGGCGGAACCGATGGCCGACGCCGTACTGACCCGTCTCGTGGCAGCACGTGTCATCACGACCGTCGGCACCTCCGTTCGGCTCAGCCATCCCGGGATCGCGACCGGCTGGCGCTCAGCCAAGCAACTGCGCCACGAACGTGACAATGGTGACGATCACATGGATCTGCACGACCAACACCTTCTCCCCTGATTAATGGCAGCGGTGAGAAAACAACTCTCCGAACCACTTCCGAATAATTTCGACATGCAGAACGCTACGGTCGCCACAACCGGGCCACAATTGATTGCATGTTTCATGGATTAATATGAAACCGAAACGGCATCCAGGTCGTCAGTCACCAACGTGACAAATCATTGCCAAGTCCTGGCCAAATGGGGTCTCATGGACCACTCCGATATTGCGAGCTACACTCAGCACGGTTAGTCGAAACGATCTTGAACGGAAGTTGCGAGATGGACACCCAGACGCATACGACCGAGCTCGCCGAAGAGATGCGAAGGCTCCGCAAAGGCCGTGGAATCCACCGACCAAGGCTCGACGAACAGCTCGGTGCCGGCCTGAAGACGGCCTTCGGTATTACGGATGAGGACACCTATACGGACACCCAGCGTAAGGTCGCGCAGGGACTCGCCCGGCTCGCCGCCACGCTGCCGGACGATCTGCGGTTATGTGTCCTGGCGGCATTCGGCCTCACCAGTGAGGCAGGTCAACAGTTCTATCAGGAACGTCTGCAGTGGGTCGGCCAGCGTCTGCAACGCGACGAGCGGACCATTCGCCGTCGGGTCGACGAGGGCATCAGTCAACTGGCGGTGCTCGCGAACGCCGAGATCACGCGACGCCCGGACTGCGTCGACGAATCGATGCACGGCTGGCATTCCGAGTCGCTGCGGACCGTCCTCAAGCTGGACGGCAGGGCACCCGAGGCGTTCGAGTGGCGGCGGATCGTCGCCGACCAGGACGGGCTGTCGGAGATCGACCTCTCCGTGTCGCTGACGGCACCGGCAGGCACCGGACCGGCCGAGGCGGAACTGGCCATGGACGTGCTCTACGGCGGTGCGCTGGTCCGCAGCAAGATGGAGTCGGCGCAGCGGTTCGGCATGGTGCTGGCACTCCCCCGGTCGCTGGACCATGGCGAGTCGCACGAGTTCGGCCTGCGCTTCACCGTCCCATCAGGTCAGCAGCTGCGGCCGCACTTCGTCGCTGTCGTCGCCCAGCCGTGCGACCTGCTCGACATCCGGGTGAAGTTCGATCAGGCCGCGACACCCGGCCTGGCCTGGCGGCTGACGAAGGTGTTCAAGGACGAGCTGGACGACCCCGTGCACCGCAGTGATCCCATCGCCGTCAACCCGGCCGCGGAGCTACAGGCCGAGTTCACCCACCTGACACCCGGGTTCGCCTACGGCATGCAGTGGGACTGACGGTCCCTCACAACGCCGGCGGACCCGCCTCGATCCGGCGCAGCACCAGGTCGGCCCTGGTCAGGTCGTCGTCCATCAGGCGGCGCTCGTC
This sequence comes from Pseudonocardiaceae bacterium, assembly GCA_036279295.1. Taxonomy (GTDB): domain Bacteria; phylum Actinomycetota; class Actinomycetes; order Mycobacteriales; family Pseudonocardiaceae; genus DATEPR01. The sequence continues at coordinate 1,633 of DASUJK010000414.1, forward strand.
CCACCAGGTCACGCCAGCGTCGGCCAGTGGGCCGAGCAGGTCGCGAGCCTTCGCCGGATCGGTCGGGCTGATGCCGCCGAGCACCACCTCGAACGGCTGGTCGGCCCGGTCGGCACGCTGCTCACGCAGGTAGGCGACCATGTCCCGGACCTCCTCCATCGGCGGCATGTGGCCGTGCCGCGCGGAGAGGAACAGCGGGACGACGCCGTCCCAGCGGGCGGCTCTGCGCATCGGCCTGCGATTCGGCCAGTAGCCTGCGACCCAGACCGGCACCCTCGGGCGCTGCACCGGGGTGGGCAGCAGCGTGATGTCGCGCACGGTGAAGTGCCGCCCGCCGTGGGTCACCGACTCGCCGGACCAGTAGCGGTCCAGCAGCTCAAGGCCCTCGTCCAGCAACTCGGCCAGCACCTTGGGATCGGTCGGCTCGCCGAAGCTGCCGAACTCGTCGTCCACGGGTGCGCCCAGCCCGGCGCCGAAGATCACCCGGCCGCCACTGAGCTGGTCCAGTGTGGACACCTGCCTGGCCAGTTGCTGTGGCCTGCGCCTGGCCACTGGTGTGACCAGGGTGCCGAGCTTGATCCTGCTGGTCGCCAACGCTGCCGCGGTGAGCAGTTGCCACGGATCGCCGAACGTGCGCAGCTTGGTCTTGTCGTGCACGAGATGGTCCCAGACGAACAGGGCGTCCCACCCGGCCGCCTCGGCCGCGACGGCGAGGTTGGCAACCGTCCTCGCGTCGGCGAAGTCGCCGAAGTTCGGAATGTTGATCGAGCAGCGCATGCCCGCATGGTGCTCCACGCCGACGGACGGGGCAACTGTGCAGCCAACAGCGAAAGTTGGTTCCCAACGACCCGGCGGCCCGTTAGCGTCGTGTCTGTGACAGACGGTTACCTGCGTTTCCCTGACCTGCACGACGATCTCGTCACCTTCGTGGCCGAGGACGATGTCTGGCTCGCGCCCCTGGCCGGCGGCCGGGCGTGGCGGTTGTCCGCGGACCGCGTGGCGGCCACCAGTCCCCGGTTCTCCCCGGACGGCACGATGATCGCGTGGGCCAGCACCCGCGATGTCGATCCCGAGGTGCACGTGGCACCGACGAGCGGCGGGGGGAGTACCCGGCTGACCTATTGGGGCACCACCAGCACCGACGTGCTCGGCTGGGTGTCCGACGACACCGTGCTGGCCAAGACGTCGGCCGGGCGCTTCGCTCCCAACCAGACCTGGGCGCACGCGGTGCCGGTGGCCGGTGGACCCACGGAGCCGCTGCCGTACGGACCGGTCGGCGAACTCGCGTTCGGGCCCGCGGGCCAGGTGCTGATGGGCAGCGTGGTCTTCAAGGAGCCGGCGGCCTGGAAGCGCTACCGCGGTGGCACGGCCGGCAAACTCTGGCTGGACCAGGCGGGCGACGGCCAGTTCGCCAGGATCCTCGCCGACCTCAACGGTCACCTGGTCAGCCCGCTGTGGGTGGGCGACCGGATCGCGTTCCTGTCCGACCACGATGGCGTCGGCGGCCTCTACTCGTGCCAGCCCGACGGCGGTGATCTACGCCGACACGGCACGTCCGAGTTCTATCCCCGGCACGCCAGCAGTGACGGGACCCGGATCGTCTACGAGGCGGCCGGACAGCTGTGGCTGGTCGCCGATCTGGCCGCGGACACCGAGCCCGTGCTGCTGGACATCCAGCTCGGCGGCCCGGCCAGTGGCCGGCAGCCCTATCCCGTCGAGGCCTCGGCCCACCTCGGCACCGTGACGCCCGACCACACCGGCCGGGGCAGCGTCGTCGAGGTCCGCGGCACGGTGCACTGGCTGACCCACACCGAAGGCCCGGCCAGGGCACTGGCCGCCGAACCCGGTGTGCGGGGCAGGATACCGGTGGTTCTCGGCGAGTCGGGGAACGTCGCGTGGGTGACCGACGCCGAGGGCGAGGATGCCCTGCAGGTGGCGCCGGCCGAGGGTGGCGACCCCGGGGTGCCGGCACGCCGGATCGGCGTCGGCGAGTTGGGCAGGGTGCTCGAACTGGTCGCGGCACCGGACGGCAAGCACGTCGCCGTGGTCAGTCACGACCGGCGGCTGCTGCTGATCGACACCGAGTCGGGACAGCTCCGCCAGGTCGTCAAGGCCGACCAGGGCGACCCGACCGGGCCGACGTTCTCGCCGGACTCCCGCTGGCTGGCCTGGTCGCATCCCGGCCCGGCCCCGATGCGGCAGATCAAGCTCGCCGAGCTGACCGACCTGGCCGCGACCGACGTGACCGAGCTGCGGTTCTCCGACTTCAATCCGGTGTTCACCAAGGACGGCAAGTACCTCGCGTTCCTGTCGCTGCGCACGTTCGACCCGGTCTACGACGTGCATGTGTTCGACATGTCGTTCCCCAGCGGTTGCCTGCCGTACCTGGTGCCGCTGGCCGAGGACGCGCCATCGCCGTTCGATCCGCAGCGAGCCGGTCGGCCTCCGGTCCGGCCGGAGCCGGAGGACAAGAGCGGCACCAACGGAACCGAGCCGAAACCGACACCGGTCACCGTGGATCTGACCGACATCACCGAGCGCCTGGTGCCCTTCCCGGTACGGCCCGGTGACTACAGCGGGCTGCTGGCCGCCGACGACGCGGTCTGCTGGCTGTCCCACCAGGTGACGGGCGAACTCGGCGGCGAAGGCACCTGGCCGAACATCAAGCGGCCACAGCCCGCGCTGCAGCGCTTCGACATGACCCGCGTGCGGTGCGACGACGTCGAGTCCGGCGTGGACGGTGTCGCCGTGTCCGGCGACGGCAAGCGCCTGTTGATCCGGGACGGCAGTCAGTTGCGCGTGGTGCCCGCCTCCCGCAGGAGTTCCGGTGGCGACGACTCCGACGACGACGTGCGGGTCGACCTGGACCGGATCCGGGTCACGGTGGACCCGGCTGCCGAGTGGTTGCAGGCCTACGACGAGGTGGGCAGGCTGATGCGCGACCACTACTGGCGCGCGGACATGAACGGCATCGACTGGGCGGCGCAGTTGGCCCGCTACCGGCCCGTCGTCGAGCGCGTGGCCAGTCAGGACGATTTTGTCGACCTGCTCTGGGAGATCCAGGGCGAGATGAGCACGTCGCACTGCTACGTCTGGCCGAAGGGGCCCGACCACGGCAACCGGCGGCCGGTCGGCAAGCTGGGTGCGGATCTGGCCAGGGACGCCGACGGGCGCTGGCTGTTGACCAGGGTGCTGCGCGGGGAGAGTTCCGAGCCGAAGGCACGGTCGCCGCTGCGTGCGCTGGGTGCCCGGATCCGCGAGGGCGATGCCATTCTCGCCGTGGACTCGCGCCCTGTCGACGCGGAGCACGGACCGTGGCCACTGCTGGCCGGGACCGCGGGCAAACCGGTGGAGCTGACCGTGGCCCCGGCCCAGGGCGGTGCCGCGCGCCGGGTGGTGGTGACACCGCTGGCCGAGGACACGACGCTGCGCTACCAGGACTGGGTGGCCAGCCGCGGCGAACATGTGCACACCACGAGCGACGGCAAGCTGGGTTATCTGCACGTGCCGGACATGATCGCGACCGGCTGGGCACAGCTGCACCGTGATCTGCGGCTGGAGGTGCTGCGCGACGGCCTGATCGTGGACCTCCGGCAGAACGGTGGCGGTCATCTGTCCCAACTGGTCATCGAACGGCTGGCGCGCACCGTGATCGGCTGGGGCGTGGCGCGCGACGACCACGAGTTGGAGACCTACCCGCAGGACTCCCCGCGTGGGCCGATCGTCGCCGTGACCAACGAGTTCGCGGGCTCGGACGGTGACATCGTCACCGCCGTGTTCAAGGTCCGGAAGCTCGGCCCGGTGGTCGGCACGAGGACCTGGGGCGGCACCATCGGCATCGACATGCGCTACCGCCTGGTGGACGGCACGCTGGTCACCCAGCCGCGCTACGCGACCTGGCTGGCCGATACCGGTTGGAGTGTGGAGAACTACGGCGTCGACCCGGACGTCGAGGTGCCGATGGCGCCGCAGGACTGGGCAGCAGGTCGGGATCCGCAACTGGACACCGCCATCGGGCTGGCCATGGAGGCGCTGTCCGAGCACCCTGCGGCGACACCGCCGAGCCTGCCGCCGCTGTAGTTTTCCCGTATGGCCCGTACGACACCGTCGCAGACCGATGTGGACCCGGGGACGCCGGCCGGCTATCGACGCTCGGCCGGCTCACCGCGTGGCGAGGCGCGGCGCCGGGAACTGCTCGACCGGGTCACCGACGATCTGGCGGCCAACGGGCTGGTGGACTTCTCGCTGCGTCGCGCCGCTCGCGCGGCCGGCACGACGCACAAGGTGCTGCTGTACCACTTCGACGGCGCTGACGACCTGCTCCAGCAGGCGATCCTTGAGTTGCGCAACCGGCGGATCGGGCAGGGCCTCGGCGCGGCTGCCGACGGGTCGCTGGCCGACCGGGTGCGTGCCATGTGGCCGATCCTGGTCGGTGAGCAGGCGCGGGTCCTGGAACAGGCCATGGGCCTGGCGATGTACGACCCCGGGCGACACGCGGCGTTGGGCCGTCGGGCGTCCCAGCAGTATCTGCCCGCGCTGCTGGGCATGTGCCCGGCGCACTGGTCGGAGCGCCGCAAGCTGGAAGTCGCCGAGATGATCCTGGCCGCCATGCGTGGCTTCCTGATGGACGCACGGACCAGTGCCGACACGGACGGCATCGCGGCCGGTTTCGACGCGCTGGCCCGTGCACTGGACCGGGAAGAGGTCGCATCGGAATAGCTGGACAGTTTGCGAACCACATGGTTCACTTCTGACATGGCCGAGATCGAGCTGTCCACCGGGACCGTCGACTACGTGGACACCGGTGGCACCGGACCCACGATCGTCCTGCTGCACGGGCTGCTGATGGATGCGTCCCTGTGGGACTCCCCCATAGCCGACCTGGCCGGCGATCACCGTTGTGTGGCACCGACCCTGCCGTTCGGCGCACACCGGCACGCCATGCCGGACGCCGACCTGTCACTGCCCGGCATCGCCGCGCTGGTCGCCGAATTCCTGGGCCGCCTCGACCTACGGGACGTGACCCTGGTCGGCAACGACACCGGCGGCGCGCTCGTCCAGCTGCTGATGGGCCGACACGATCCCCGTGTCGGCAAGGTCGTGCTCGTCTCGTGCGACGCGTTCGACAACTTCCCACCCGGACTGACCGGCAGGACTCTCGCGCTCACCGGCAAGCTGTCGCCCCGACTGTTCGGACTGTTCATGCAGCAGCTACGGCTGCGTGTCGTCCGGCGGCTGCCGATCGCGTTCGGCTGGCTGACCCGGCGCGGCGACGCGGCGACGGCGCAGTGGCTGCGGCCGCTGTTGGGCGAACCGGAGATCCGCAAGGACACCGTGCGCATGCTGCGGGCCGCGCTGGGCGATCACCAACTGCTGGTGCACGCAGCCGAGTCGCTGTCCGACTTCGACCAGCCCGCACTGGTGGTCTGGGCGACCGAGGACCGGGTGATGCCGCCCGAGCACGGCAAGCGGCTGACCGCACTGCTCCCCCAGGCCCGGCTGGTCGAGGTGCCGGACAGCTACACGCTCATCCCGCTGGACCAGCCGGCCCGACTGGCCACGCTGATTCGCGAGTTCATCCACGCCGACACGGCCTCGCGGCAATAGCGTTGGAGCCGATCGCCGGAACAAGCCAGAATGTGTCGCTGTGGAGTCCACCCGTGTGGACCGCTGGCTGTGGGCGGTCCGACTGACCAAGACCCGACCCGACGCGGCAGCCGCCTGCCGGGGTGGCCACGTGCGGGTCAACGACCGGCCCGCCAAGCCCGCGACGACAGTGGCCCCGGGTGATGAGGTACGCGCCAGGGTCGGCAGCACCACACGGATCATCGAGGTCGTCCGCGTCATCCAGAAACGCGTCGGACCCGCCGACGCCGCCACCTGCTTCATCGACAGAACACCAGCCCCACCACCAGAGACCGCGATTCCCGTCGCCCGCCGAGACCGCGGCGCCGGCCGACCCACCAAACGCGAACGCCGCGTACTGGACAGATTCCGCGGCGGGCAGAGCTAACCCGGCGGCGGCCAGCTCGCCGTACCCGGCGACAACGTCAGCCATCGGCCCCGCGCCGCGCCGATCTCCCGGAAGAACTCCGACGACGTCCGCACATAGCGGCGCAGGCAGCGGCACGTCAGGTCGTAGACGATGTCACCGCTGCACTCGCGCAGATACGACACCACGCCCCTGGCACTCTCGATCTCGACGCGCGTGCCGTGTACCTCGGCGCGGGCCAGGCGCTGCCGGGCCTCCTCGTTGACGGAGTAACCCGCCCGGGGCAATAGTGCTGAAAACGTGACCAGGCTCCGCACGTCCATCCCGCGCGCCAGGGATCGGACGTGGACACCCGCGAACACCGCCTCGCACGCGCCGCAGACCAGCTCGACATCACGTCCCCTCAGCACGAGCACCGACGCTATCCGCCTGGTATCCGCCCCGCCACCGGAGCGATCCCGTAGTCGATCTCGCCCAGCAGCCGCGAAAGCGACATGATTCGCGGAATAGCGAACACCGCCCACGTTACCCGCACTGGCTCAATTGGTTCGGCTGGTCGGCGGACACTCGCATTGAGCCGACTGCCACGCCGAGAACGACTGTTTCCCGTACTGCTTGACACGAAGGTCATTTCGTAGGTACACCCTGAGCACTACTTTTTCGTGCGGGAGGCCGACGATGGCGTTATCCCAAATCCTGGATCCCGTGCATGCTGCGGGATTCCCTCAGGTCCTTGATCCCGTGCACAGTGTGGTGGGCAGTACGCTCGTCGCACTCGTTCCGGTCGCCGCGCTTCTGTTGCTACTGGCGGTATTCAAGCTGCCGGCCTGGCTGGCGGTGATCATCGGCTCCATCGTGACGGTCGTACTGGGCATAACGGTCTGGCACTCCCCGTTCGGCGCAACGATACAGGCATACGGCATCGGCGCCGGGAACGGATTCTGGTCGGTCGACTGGATCGTGTTCTGGGGCGTCATCATCTACAACACGCTGGTCGTGACAGGAGCGTTCGACGCCTTCAAGACCTGGCTGATCGCTCAGGCCACAGCGGACATCCGCGTGCAGACACTGCTGATCGCGTGGGCGTTCGGCGCGCTGCTGGAAGGCCTCGTCGGCTTCGGTTACCCGTGGGCCGTGGTGGCGCCGCTGCTGATCACGTTCGGCATCATCGACATCGCCGCGATCCGGGTGGCCGCACTGGCCAACAACGCCCCGGTGTCGTTCGGCGCGCTCGGCGCCCCGATCATCGGTCTGGCCACCGTCACCGGCCTGCCGCTGAACGAACTGTCCGCCTCGATCGGCAAGATCGTGGCCGTGCTGGCGCTGGCGCCACCGTGGATCCTGATCTTCCTGGTCAGCGGTCGCCGCGGTATCCGCACCGGTTGGCCGCTGGCCCTGGTCGGCTCGTTCGGCTACATCCTCGGCCAGTACCCGACATCGCAGTTCCTCGGCCCGTACCTGCCCGACGTGATCGGCTCGCTGGTGTGCTTCGCGGCGCTGCTCCTGCTGCTGAAGATGTGGCGGCCGAAGGACACGCTCGGCTTCGGCGGCAAGGAGATCGACCCGAACGCCGTCGGCGACTTCCTCGACCCGGAACTGGCGGGCCGCCCGCCCGAACGGGTCCGGGCACCCATGCGCGGCCTGCTGCCGTTCGTGATCCTGATCGCCGTCGTCGTCGCGTGGACCGGGCCGTGGTCGAAGCTGGGCAGCATCGTGCCGTTCGCGCCGACCGTCAAGGCCATCGGCTCGCTGGACCACAAGACTGCGTCCACGGTGTGGAAGTTCTCGCCGTTCGTGGCAGGCACCGCGATTCTGGTCAGCTGGCTGTTGATCATGGCCTACCTGCGGCCGACCGGGTCCCAGCTCAAGGACGTGTTCGCCAGGACGCTGAAGCAGATGTGGGGCGCGCTGCTGGTCGGCCCGCTGATCTTCGGCCTGGCCGCCGTCTACACCTTCAGCGGCCTGGGCAACTCGATGGCCAACGGGTTCTCCAACCTGGGCACCTGGTTTGTCGTCGTCTCGCCCATCCTGGGCTGGATCGCCGTCGCGCTGTCGGGTAGCAACACGTCCTCCAACGCGTTGTTCGGTCACTTCCAGTACTCGGTGGCCACGCTGCTGCACGCGCCACTGCTGCTGTTCCCGTCGCTCAACTCGCTCGGTGCCGAGGTGGGCAAGCCGATCGCGCCGCAGACCGCCAGTGTCGGTGTCGCGACCACCCAGTTCGTCCGCAACGAGGGTCAGGTGATCCGGTACAACATGGGCTGGACGCTGGTCATCCTCGCCTACCTGATCATCATCGGTGTGTTCTTCTACTTCGTCCTGCCAGGCGCAGTATCGCTGTGACGGCGTCAGTTGGACGGGTAGGCCAGCTCCACCAGCAGTGCCGGATGGTCGGTGTACCGCAGGGCGACGGTACGCGCGGACACCAACCGGAAGTCGTCGGTCCACAGCACGTGCTGCACACCGCGGTCGCCCTGGCTGCTCCAGCCCCGCGGTACGCAGCGCAGTGCTGCCCGGCCGAGATTGAGGTCGCCCGCCACGACAGTCGGGCGACCTCCGGTCCCGGCACGGAACCGGCTGACGTCCGACCCGGGGTCCAGCAGTTCGTGGCACTGGCCCAGCGCCACGGCGGCACTGTCGGACTCCAGGTGAGTGGTGCAGATGTCGTAGGTGTCGACCGTGGCGCAGACGGCGGCCCGCAGTTCGTCGGTGTCGGTCTTCTGCTTGCGGTAGCGGAAGCGGGTCGGGTCGCTGACGCTCAGGCCACGGCCGACGATGCCGATGCCGTACAGGTCGCCGTTGACGCAGTGGTACGGCTTGTCCCCGCTCGCCCTGCTCAGTGCGGGCGTGAACATGGCGAACACCGTGGTGTCGCCGTCCTGGGCGGCCACCTTGGCCATGGCCAGCGAGATCGCACCGTGCGGATCGAGGATGTCGCGGGTGCAGATCTCGTTCAGGGTGACCACGACCGGCTGGTACCTGCTGATCAGGGCGGCGGCCTCCCCCGGCGACCTGTCCTGCGCGAAGCACCCGGCCTGACCGCTGTTGCAGATGTTCAGCTGAAGCTCGCGGAACGTGCCCAGTTGGACGGTCGACGTGGTCACGACCCTGGTGATCTCGGTCTCGACGCAACCCTGCGCCGCCGGGTCACCGCAGGTGCTCGACGAGGCGGTACTGGATGATGCCGTGGGTATCGACACCGCACACACCACGGCCAACACCAGCAGCAGACGGTACCCACGCATAAGCACACGATGGCACGCAAAGGCAGGTTCGGTGGCAGTCGGTTGGCACACCGTCCGGTAGAACGGTTAGCGTAGCCAACGGCCAGGCAAGCAACTCCGGCGAGCGAAGGCGAGGCGACAGATGCCCGGGATCACGGTGCTCGGCAAACAGGTGGACAGGGATCAGGAGATCCTGACCCCGGCGGCACTGGACTTCCTTGCCGAACTACAACGTGAGTTCGGCGGCAGGCGCGACGAGTTGCTGGCCAACCGAACCGAGCGCCGCGCCGTCATCGCGCAGCAGCGCAGGCTGGATTTCCTGCCCGAGACCGAGGACGTCCGGTCCGGTGACTGGCGGGTGGCAGCCGCGCCCGCCGACCTGACCGACCGCAGGGTGGAGATCACCGGTCCCACCGAGCGGAAGATGGCCATCAACGCGCTCAACTCGGGCGCGAACGTGTGGCTGGCCGACATGGAGGACGCCAACACGCCGCACTGGCAGAACGTGGTGTCCGGCCAGGTCAACCTCTACGACGCGGTGCGCCGGCAGCTGGCGTTCACGTCACCGGAGGGCAAGGAGTACTCGCTGCGCACCGACGCGCCACTGGCCACGATCGTGATGCGGCCGAGGGGCTGGCACCTCAACGAGCGGCACATCGAGGTGGACGGTGCGCCGATGGTCGGCGCACTGGTCGACTTCGGCCTGCACTTCTTCCACAACGCGGCAGAGCTGGTCGCACGCGGCAGCGGGCCGTACTTCTACCTGCCGAAGACCGAGAGCCACCTGGAAGCCAGGCTGTGGAACGACGTGTTCAGCGCGGCCGAGGCCAAGCTGGGCATCGCGGCGGGCACCGTCCGGGCGACCGTGCTGATCGAGACGATCACGGCTGCGTTCGAAATGGACGAGATCCTCTACGAGCTGCGCGAGCACGCCTCCGGACTGAACGCCGGGCGGTGGGACTACCTGTTCAGCGTCATCAAGAACTTCCGGGACGGCGGCGAGCGGTTCGTGCTGCCGGACCGCAACGTGGTCGGGATGACCGTGCCGTTCATGCGCGCGTACACCGAGCTGCTGGTGCGCACGTGTCACCGCAGGGGCGCGTTCGCGATGGGCGGCATGGCTGCGTTCATCCCCAGCCGCGATCCCGAGGTCAACGAGCAGGCGCTGGCCAAGGTGCGGGCCGACAAGGAACGCGAGGCCGGCGACGGGTTCGACGGCTCGTGGGTGGCACACCCCGGTCTGGTGCCGATCTGCAAAGAGGTGTTCGACGCGACACTGGGCGACCAGCCCAACCAGCTGGCCAGGCTGCGCGGCGAGGTGTCGGTGACGGCCGACCAGCTGCTGGACATCGCCAGCACCCCCGGCTCCCCCACCGAGGAGGGCCTGCGCGCCGCGGTCGACGTCGGCGTGCGCTACCTGGCGTCGTGGCTGGGCGGCAACGGCGCTGCGGCGATCCACAACCTGATGGAGGACGCGGCCACCGCCGAGATCTCCCGATCGCAGATCTGGCAGTGGGTGCACAACGACGTGGTGCTGGCCGGCGGTCAGCAGGTCACATCGGACTACGTGCGCACGGTGCTGGCCGAGACGAAGGCGGCGCTGGCCGATGAGGGCGTGGCCCACCTGGACACCGCTGTCGGGGTCTTCGAACAGGTGGCCCTGGCCGACGACTTCGTCGACTTCCTGACCTGGCCCGCCTACGAGCTGATCGACTGAGACCGTCCCGTTCGGACCATGCGGCGGCTGGGCACGTCGACGAACCGGTACGCCAGTTCGACGACGCCCAGCGTCACCGCAAGGCCGACGAGCAGGGCGACCAGCAGCGGCACGTACCGGGTGAGCACGTCCAGCAGCGGGAACAGCACCACCCCGTGTAGCAGGTAGATGGCGTAGCCGCGGTCGGCCAGGAACGTGATCCACCTGCGCGGCCGCAGCCTCGGCTCGACCAGCATGCCGACCACGAACAGGACGATCGCGTACGCCAGCGCGATGTCGTACGAGCCGTTGCTCCGGCCGAGGTCCAACAGTTCGGCTGCGATGTACAGTGCCCACGCCAGCACGCCATACGCACACGCCACCCACCGCGTGATCCGCCCGGCACGGGCCGCCCAGCAAACCTGGCCGATGATGACGGCCGGCAGGAACGACACCGTCACCGCGAACAGGTGGTAGTCCGGGCCGAGTACCCGCGACGTGGCCAGCAGCACCGCGACGAACGCCGACTCGACGCCCAGCGCGGCCACGGTAGACCGGCGGAACAGCGGGACGAGCACCACCAGCAGCACATAGAACACCAGCTCGACGGCGAGTGTCCACGCCACCGCGACCAGCACGTGTGGCGGGGCAAGGAAGTAGTTGAGCAGCGTGATGTTCGTCAGCACCGACACCGGCGTCACCGACGGCGGCGCACCGATCCGGAGTGGATGCCGGCCGGCCAGGACGAGCACAGCAGCCAGCACGACGGCGACGGCCAGCAGCGGGTAGATCCGTGCCGCCCGGCGCAGCGCGAACCGGCCACGCCCCTGTTCGATGCCGACCGGGGTCACCACGAACCCGCTGATCAGGAAGAACAGTGGCACCGCCACCTGGCCGACGCCCTGCTCGGACAGGTGCAGCGGGGTCCGCGTGACCGAGTCGAGCACGTTGAGCACCGATGACGAGATGTGGTGCTGCTGGCCACCCCAGATCGCCGTGATGTCGCTGTAGACGACCAGCAGCACACCGACCGCCCGGCCGAGATCGACGAAGACCAGGCGCCGCGTCATCCCGCGTCCGGGCGGCTGGCCCACCGCCTGCCCAGCCTGCGGGCCAGCCGCATGCTCGGCCGCTCCACCCAGCGGTAGCCGGCCTCGACGCCCAGCATCGTCACGACGAGACCGGCGAGCAGCGCGAGCGGGAAGCCGACCTTCGGATACAGCACGTTCATCACCGCGAACGCGAGCAGCCCGTGCAACAGGTACAGCGAGTAACTCCGGTCGGCGATGTAGCTGATCCACCTGCGCGGCCCCAGTTTCGGCTCCAGCAGCAGCGCCACGACGAACACCCCGAGACCGAGCGCCAGGTTGTGGTCGTACGCGGTGTCCTCCCGGCCCATTCCTGGCGCGCCCGCCCAGACGTACTCGATCCACGCGACCGCACCGAACGCCAGCCCGGCCCACATCGGAATCCCGCGGCTCCACACCGCCCAGACGGCCTGGCCGATCAGCAGCGCCGGCAGGTACGAGACGTTCACCGCGAACAGGAAGTAGAAACTGCCGCCCAGGTGCCCGGTCGCCATCACCACGGCCACCAGGCCGAGCTCACCGGCCATCGTCAGCCACACCGAACGCCGCATCAGCGGCAGCGCGACCAGCAGCAACAGGTAGAACAGCACCTCGATGATCAGCGTCCAGGTCACGACCACGAGCACCACCATGGGTGCCAGCAGGTTGTTCACCAGCGACGCGTTGGTCAGGATCGTCAGCGGGCTGACCGTCGATGCCTCACCGGTGGTCACCGGGTGCAGGCCGACCAGGAACAGTGTGGCGGACAGCAGCACGGCCACGACCAGCATCGGGTAGATCCGCAGGAACCGCTTGATCGCGTAGCGCCTCGGGTCCTCCGCGAAACCGGTGTGCGTCACGATGAAGCCACTGACCAGGAAGAACAGCACGACCCCGAAGTTGCCCAGGTTCAGGCTCAGGATCAGCGGGTGCACCGCGAATCCCTGGAACGCCGACGCCAGCGTCGACACGTCGTGGTGCTGGTGCAGGAAGATGCCCACCACGTGGCTGTAGATCACGAGGCACACGGCGACCGCCCGCAGCACGTCCAGGAACACGAACCTGGGCGGCCGGGTCTGGCCTGCTGGGTCTTCGCGTCGCGCCGCGGTCACCGAGCGCAGCGGCGCTGCGACGTCGTCACTCGCGGCGGTCGCCTCCTCCGGCCATCGTCAACCGGTCGGAGTCACCTCTGGCCGGCACTTTCGACACTAGCCAGTAGTTTCGCCGGCACCCACCGTGGCGCGTCGGCTTGCTCCCCCGAGATCGTTACGCTTCGTGCCAGGTCACCGCGCACCGGACAGCAGCGGACCGTCCAGAATGGAGCCTCGGGCGTGGCTGTCCGCTGGCTCGTCCCGGATGATCATCAGGTGCAGCTGTTGCGCCCTCCGGCCCGGCGCGATCCCCAGTTCACTGGCCAACATCGACCGCAGGGTGGCGAAACAACGCAGCCCGTCCGATCGGCGCCCCGCCGTCCAGTGGGACGCGATGAGCAGCGTCCACGCCTCTTCGCTGAGCGGGTCCAGGTCGCACGCGTGTTCGCCGTGTCGGGCCGCGGTGTCGATGTCCCGCTGTGCGAGGGCGTGTTGCCCGGCCCGCACGTGGGCCTCGACCACCTTGCGCTGATACCGGCCCCGAATCTCGGCCACCCACGTCCACCGCTCGTCGGCCAACACCTCGCCGCGGGCCAGTGCCAGCGCTGCCTGCAACAGTGGCAGCGCGGCCGACGGGGCCAGCGTCGCCGCCTTGCCGACGAGTGTGTCGAACTCGGCGAGGTCGGAGACGATCCGATCGGGTTGCAGGCAGTAGCTGCCGCGCCGGGTGGTGATCATCGACCGGGACGGTGACACGCCCGGTTCGAGTGACTGGCGCAGCAGCGAAACGTAACCCTCCAGAGTGGAGTGCCAGCTGTCCGGCGGCTGGTCGTCCCAGAGCAGTTTGGCCAACCGTGTCTTGGCCAGCGGCTGCCCGGGGTGCAGCGCCAGGATGGCCAGGATCTGTCTGGCCTTGATCCCGCGGAAGTCCGTGATCACGGCTCCACGTTCGAGGTCGACGACCTCGGTAACCCCAAAAAGCCTGATCCGGATCATCGCTCCGCCCTGCGCTCTCACATAGCCGACATATAGCAGTTAACTGCGGCCGACCGCCCGGACGGCAGACACGGTAGGGGGGACTAGGGCACCCAATTCAGGGGGCTGACCACAGCACGTATGCGCTGGTCATACCGTCTGCGCACGTCACGTCGGTCCACATCGGCCGCCAGCGGGAGCGGCCGCCCACGTTCCAAGATCTTCCCGAGGTGGGTGCCGCACGCTGGTCCGACTGACCGGGGGAGGCAACACATGCGGACAGCACTGGCCTGGCGAGAAAGTGGTACGCGGCGCTGGCTGCGGCGCGGCACCATCGCGGCAACCAGTGTGTTGATGATCGCCGGGTTGGCCGTCGCGGCATCCGCGGCGCCCGGTGTCGACACCGTCGCCGGCGTCACCACCCCGTTCAACGGCGCCTGGTTGGACTCGACCGACGGCGGACACTACTGGGACGCGGGTAGGAACGGGCTGTGCCGGGTGGACAAATCCGGCGACACGTTCGTCGAGAACACGGCCACCTGCGACGGGCAGGCGAAGGCACCCACCCAGGTCGCGGTCGGCCCCGAGCGGTCCGACGGCACGTACTTCCTTTACGTGGCCGACATGTCCACCGCCAGTGCCGGTCCGGTGCGCGTGACCTACGACCCCACCGCGGACGGCGGCCAGGGTCGCATCGTGGCGGGCAGTGGCTTCGTCGTCGGCGGCCTGAACACAGTCGGCTTCTACTCCGACGCGACCGGCCCCTTCCAGAGTTCGTCCGTCGCGCTCGGTCCGTGTGACGCGACCATCACGACACCGCAGTGCACCGCGCTGTACGTGGCGTTCGAGCGGTCCAAGAGGATCGAGCGCATCAACTTCGTCGACCAACCGCTGGCGTCCCAGTCGATCGAGACGATCTCCAAGACCAACGACATCCGCAAGGGTGTCCGGTACGGCATCGCGACGTTCCGCAACGCCGACGGCACCACCGACCTCTACATCGACGAACTCGGCGGCGAGGGCGTCTCCACGGTCAAGGACATCGCGACGTGCCAGCCGTCCGAAGGTGCCGCCGATCCCACCGTCACCAACCCGCCGGTGAACCAGCTGGGTGGCTGCGCGGCGACCGTCGTGTCCGGGATCACCACGAACTTCGCCCAGGGCATCGCGGTGCAGGACGACGCCGACGGCACCGGCCGCTACCTCTATGTCGGCGACTCCCCCGAGAACGCCAGCCCCAGCGTCCTGCGCTACCACCCGGGCACCGGCTTCCAGGACGTCGTGTCGAGCACAGTGGCGGCCTACGACTCACGGCTCAACCCGGGCCAGGTCGTGACGACGTACACCGGACTCGGTGGCCTGGCGGTGAATCCGCACAACGGTGACCTGTTCATCGGCGACGACCCGACCATCGCGGTCGAGGGCGCGGCCATCGGTGTCGGCCACATCTTCACGATCGCGGGCGACAGCGGTGGCACGGCACCGGCCGACTGCACGGGTTCGGCGACGAACCACTGCGTGCCACCGGCACCGCCGAGCACCGTCACCCCGTCGCTGTACGCCGACGGCGTCACCGCGCCGGCGGGCGGCCTGACATTCCTGCCCAGCAGCGACGGCGGCCACATGTGGCTGGCCGACGAGTCGTCCGGCTTCTGCCGCTTCGACGTGGTGTCCCAGGCACCCGGGCTGCACGCGTCCGACCCGTCGGCCTGTGACGACGGCACCGTCCTCGGCTCCGGTGGGCAGAGTGTCTACGACGACTCGGTCGTGTCCGGCACCACCGACGAGCACTACGTGTACGTCGCGCAGAACGACCACCTCAGCCCCGGCGTCGTCCGCTTCACCTACGACCCCACCGCCAAGGGCGGTGCCGGCGGCCTGGTCGGCACCGCGGTCATCATGGCGCCGGGTGCCGGACTGAACGGCGACCGGGCCAACGGTCTCGCGCTCGGCCCGTGCAAGGCCGGTGCTCCGAGTACCTGCAAGCACTCGCTCTACGTCGGCGGCCTGCTGGACGGGTTCATCCGCAGGATCAACAACCCGGAGGACGACCCGCGCAACCAGACCGTCGACGTCGTCGCCGAGACGACCGACCAGAAGAACGGCAACGCGGGCCGGGGCATCAACGGGTCGATCGGCGTGATCGGCAACGACCTGTACCTGCCCGAGGACAGCGGCTTCACGGTCGTCAGGAACATCACGGCCTGCCCGACCAACAACCTGGTCTGCCCGACGATCCCGTTGAACATCGGCACGTTCGGCTCGATCTTCGGTGCCGGGATCGGCGTGGACGCCAACCCGCTGCACAGCGTGGCGGGCCTGGTCTACGCGTCCGACTCCCCCGGCTCGGCCAACGCCACCATCTACCAGTACGACGTGGCGACCAACACATCGCGGGTCTACGCGACACGTGGCCAGATGCCGCCTGCCGACACCGCTGAGGCGACGGTGTACTGCACGCTCACCTGCACCCGGCCGGACGACCCTGCCGACCCACCGGGCAGCCAGGCGCCGTTCAAGTTCGCCCAGGGCCTGTTCGTCGACCCGAACTCGGACAGCGGCACGGTGTACATCGCGGACGACGCCACTGCCGGCGCACGCGGCGCACGCGGCCATGTCTGGGCGGCGCCGTTCATCCCGTACCCGTCCGGTGTGACGCCGGTGCCGTTCCCCGGTGGCGCGGATCCGGGTGCGCACACCTGCGCCGTCACGGTTCCGGTACCGACGCTGGCCACCGCCAACACGTACTGGGTGCAGTTCACGGCCCACGACCCCGGCGTGCTCAGCTCCACGTGGCAGCTGCCCGTGGCCCAGTCCGCGCAGTTGCTGCTGTACGCCAACAATCCGTTCACCGGGCTGGCCGATCCGGTGGCCAAGGGCCCGCTGGTCAACCCGATCGTCAAGCAGGCCACGACGACCACGGCCGCGTTCGCGATCACCACCGCACCCACGTCGGAAGCCGCCGGGACCTACACGGTGCAGTTCTTCAACGCGGGCAAGACACTCGCGGCGTCCCACGCGACCATCACCTACAGCAACGATGCCGGTTCCCCATGCCCGGCATCTCCGCTGGTCGGCCACGTTGTCAGTTGACGTGCACGGTGGTGGGCACGACCGCCATCCAACGCCCACCGCTGCCGACCACCGCGCCGCGCCATCGGTGACCGATGGCGCGGCGCGGCCTGAAGGTGGAGAGCTACACGGCGGGCTGTTCGATCGGCACGGTGGCCTCGGCGACCGTGCCACCGTTCGGTGCAACTGTGACGGTGAAGCGGCCGCCGAGATCCGCGATGTTGTCGGCCAGCATGTGCAGGCCGAAGTGACCGTCCGGCCGGCGATCGAAGGCATCGGCCGGGATGCCGACACCGTTGTCGATCACTCTGAGCCACGCGGTGTCACCCTCGTGGACACGGAGACTGATCACCACCTCGGTCGCCTTGGCGTGCTTGGCGATGTTGGTGATGGCCTCCCTGGCCACCCGGTACAGGGCGACGGCGGCGTCCGAGGTGACCGTGGGCATCGGGGCCACGTCGACGGTCACCGTGGTGCCCATGTCCCGCAGTGGCTGGGCAAGGCTGTTGATGGCATCGGCGAGACCGGGGCCGCTCAGGTCCGGTGGATAGATGTCGACCATCAGCAGCCGCAACGCACCCACGGCGTCCCGGACCGAGGCAGCACAGCTCTCCGCGATGTCCCGCTGTCCGTTGGGCACCACGGTGGTGATCGCGGCCAGGGCATACCCCACCCCGGCCAGGTCCTGGACGACCCCGTCGTGCAGGTTCATGGCGATGGACCGGCGTTCCCGGTCCGATGCCGACAGCGCGCGGTTGAGCAGTGCCGTCCGTTCGACCTCCTGTCGGCTCACCCGTCTGGTCAACCAGATCGCGATGGGCACCTGGACGGTTTGCAGAATGATCAGCGGGACCAGCGCCAGCAGAATCGAATCCGTGGCCAGCGACGTGGTCTCGGCATCAAGTTCCTGGGCGCTGTAGTACGCCTCGAATGCCATCGGCTGTCGACCGGGCAGCCGAAGTGGTACGTACACCTCGACGAACCAGACGTTCGGCGGAAGGTCGCTGGTCTCATCGGACAGTGCGATGTCCGCGCTGGTAACACCCTGGTTAACGGTCGCTAGCAATTGCGGTGTGGTCGGGAAGGTTTTGCCAATTATGGACGGTGTGTCGCAGTAGACGACGGTGCCGTTGCCGTCCCAGATGTCGATCTCGGTGACCGAGCCGTCGGCCAGCCGCACCTCCATGGCACGGTTCAGCTGGTCGCGCTGGATGGGGTCGCCAGCAAGGACACCAGGCAGCAGCGGGGCGACCACGAACTTGGCCAACCGCTGCGTCGTGCCCTCCGCGTCCTGCAGCGCGGTCTGTCTGGCCACATGTCTTGCCACCACCACGGTCCCAAAACCGATCGCGACAAGTACGAGGACGGCGACACCAACGAATGCCCATAATCGTCTTCGCACTGCCGGCGATGCATGTGTTTTTGTCTGTGGAATTCGAGTCGTCATGGGCGAACCTCAAGCAGGCCGAGTTCCTGTGCCTTCACCACCGCCTCCAGCTGTGAATTTACACCCAGCTTCGACAGCAGCGATTTAATATATCCCCGACAAGTATTGACACTAATTCCCAGAACCCGTGCGATCACCCGAGGAGCCATTCCTCGTCCAAGGCACGCCAATACATCACGCTCCCGCCGAGTCAGTGCCGGCGCCGCGGCCGGCTGCGGGCTCGACACACTGCCACCGAGCGCGAACGCGGACGGTGCGACCAGCATGCCGCCCAACTGGGCGCGCTGCAGCACGTCGAGCATCTCCTCAAGCGAGCCGTTCTTCGGGACGAACGCCGAAGCCCCGGCCTGAGTGGCTCGCACCACCCACACTGGGTCGCGGTGGGCCGTGACCACCACGATAACAGCTTTCGGCGCCACTTCGCGGAGTCGTCGAGCCGCCGACAGGCCGTTCTGCCGAGGCATCTCGATGTCCATCACCACGATGTCGGGCTGCAGGTCCTGCGCCAGAGCTACCCCCTCCGCGCCGCTGCGAGCAGTGCCCACACACACGATGCCCGGTGTGGACGACAGGGCGAAAGACAGTAGATCAGCGAACGTCTGGTGGTCGTCTACGATCAGCACACGCTGCACGGGAGAGCCATCAACTGTACTCCGGACTTCGCATGGTTCCTTTTCGGCCATTAGCCGATCGGGCCTCCCTCCCCGATCCGATCCGGCAGCCCACCGCCATCACATATTCACGGAGTACAACATAGTCTGATCCGTTGTTTGGCGGCTTCCAACTCGGGATCGGAAAAGGAGCCTACCTTGTTACAAGGCCAGGCACCCTTGGGGGAGGTGAACCGATAATGAGCGCGGACCCCCCAACATTGGGGGTTGCCGAGTAACTGGTCGACCCCGGTCCGTGACAGCGGCCGGCCATGTTACCGAGTTGTAAGTCCATGGTCAGTCTAGAGTGTGCGCATGCCGAACCCCAAGCCGCTGCCGGTCGTGCTGACCGACGTGGAGCGCCAGGTGTTGCTGGGTTGGGCCAGGCGGCGGACGACCGCCCAGGCGTTGGCACTGCGCTCCCGGATCGTGCTGGCGTGTGCCGAGAACCTCTCCAATGGACGGATCGCCGAGGAGTTGGCGACCTCCAGGAACACGGTCAGCAAATGGCGGGCGCGGTTCGTGGCTGATCGTCTACAGGGACTGTCCGATGAGCCTCGACCGGGCGCGCCGAGGCGCATCACCGACGAGCAGGTTGAGACAGTAATCCTGAAGACCCTGGAAGAGGCCCCGAGCGGACCGGAAACGCATTGGTCGACCCGGTCGATGGCGAGTGCCGCCGGCATGTCCCAGACCGCCGTGTCCCGGATCTGGCGGGCCTACGGCCTGACACCGCACCTCGCGGAGACGTGGCAGCTGTCCACCGATCCCCTGTTCATCGACAAGGTGCGCGACATCGCGGGCATCTACCTCGACCCGCCGAGGTACGCGCTGGTGCTCGCGGTGGACGAGCAGACCGCGCCACCGGCACTGGACCGGGCCGCGCTGGTGCTGCCGGCGACGCAGGCGCCACTGAGTCGGAGTCGAGCACGTCGAGGTGCCACCGGCCTGTTCACCGCCCTGGACGTGGGCAGTGGCGCCGTCCTCACCGAGCAGCGTCGCAAGCGCGCCGAGCGGGACTTCCTGCGGTTCCTGACGACCGTCGACCACGCCGTCCCGGCCGGTCTGGACCTGCACCTGATCTGTGACAACGACGCGGGCCACAAGACCGAGGCGGTGCGCAGATGGCTGGCCCGCAGGCCGAGGTGCCACGTGCACTTCGCACCGACCAGCTCGTCGTGGTCGATCCTCGTCGAGCGGTGGTGCACCGAGCTGACCCGACGCAGGCTGAGCCAGCCGGTGCATCAGGCCGTCGTCGAACTGGAAGCCGACCTCCGGGCGTGGATCAGCGAGTGGCACACCCATCCGAAGGCATTCGTCTGGACCAGGACGACCACCCAGATTCGCGATGCGGTCACCGCCTACTGCCAATGAATCAACAACTCACTGGGCGGCTCACAGTGCCCATTCCGGGCACTGGAACCGGTTCCTGTCGACACTTGCCGGTATCGATGCAATCAAGGCCGAAGTACTGGCCATCCTGAGTGGGTGCACGGAACAGCACCCTTAACGACGGTCTCCGGAGAAGTACACTCGATTGGAGTAACGCCTGGGAGCACTGTCCCCCGGATGGCGCCTCGACCGGATGCCGCCGAATGGGTATCGGCGAAATCACCAGTCTTCCCGACGGCGTACGGAGCCGGTCCGGCAGGGCCCGTCGCAGCACAACGAAACAGGTGGTGCGGCGCTGGTCCGGCGGGACCAGTCACGCACCACCTGTCGGTGGCCCCGGCGCCAGGGGCGCGGGAGGGCCAGGAGCGACCGTTCTCTTGGCGACAGCGCCAAGAGTCAGGACTGGAGGCCGGGCGGCGTCGCGTCCACAACGGTCCGGGACGACGGCGGAGCCTCAGCGGCGGCAGTGGCTTTGCGCCTGCTCATCGAGGGGCTCAGCTGCCCGCCCAGCAGCATCACCAGCCAGCCGACGAGGATGGCGTTGGACACCAGCATGATCGGGCCGGACAGGCCGATGCCGCGGAGGTCGTCCACGAGCGTCTGGCGCTTCTCGATGCAGATCTCGTCGCACGCGCCATGGGCGGCGTGCGGGTCGCTGGCCGCAGCGGCGGCGCCCGGGATCGTGACGGTGGTGTGGTTGTGCAGCGGCCCGTCCACGTCCAGCTCATTGGCCTGGAGGTAGTAGTCGTAGGCCGAACTGGCCGACACACCGATGACGCCGACGACGGTGCCGGCCAGGGACAGCAGCAGCGCCGCCGTCATGACCTTCTTCGCGGTGCCGAGCACCAGCCCGTTCTTGCGGCGGATCCGCTTGAGGATCAACAACATGGCGGCGACGAAGAACGGGACCAGGATCGCCGACTGGATCAGCCAGCTGCCGAACAACCCCGACGTGCGCTGGATGGCGCCGACCGCGCCGGTCAGCGACGTGATCACGAAACCGTCGGCGTAGGCAAGAACAATGGACAGCAACAGCACGGTCGACCACCGGGCCGGCCTTGGATCAAGGAACGTCCGGACGCGCTCGCTCGTGGACGTCATCGACATGGTGATCTCGCTCCCTGGCTCGATCCGGTGACTTCGCGTGCATGGTAGACAGGAAATCTGAATGGCTGTCGACCCTTGTTCGCTCCAGCGGCGATCCAGGTGCGGCGAGTCACCTCGCCGCTCCTGGATCGCCGTCAGCCGAACTTCGGTTGGCGCATCAGCCCTACGGGATGATCGTCCAGCCGAACATCATCGCGTGGTCCTCGTGCATCAGGTTGTGGCAGTGCGCCACATAAGGACCAGTGAAGTCACGGAACCCTCGGTACACGATCACCGACTCGCTCGGGTCCAGCGCCACGAGGTC
>DASUJK010000415.1:0-36980 GCA_036279295.1 Pseudonocardiaceae bacterium
CCCCGCCACCGCGAACAACGAATCGGGGAAGCTGGAGTAGCGCGATGAGCAAGCCGATCATGCACGTGTCGCACCTGTCGAAAAGCTTCAGCGGGCAGACGGTGCTCGACGACGTCGAGGTGGCCCTCGGCGCGGGTGAGATCCTCGGCCTGGTCGGCCAGAACGGCTCGGGCAAGTCGACCGTCATCAAATGCCTGTCGGGCTACCACACTCCCGACCCCGGCTGGACGCTGGAGATCGACGGGCGCACCTTCACCCGTGGCCTGCACCCGGGGGAGGGCGCCGAACTCGGCATCAGCTTCGTGCACCAGGACCTCGGTGTGCTCGGGGACCTCAGTGTGTTGGAGAACCTGCTGTTCAACCGGTTCGCCACCGACCGCCGTGCCTACATCTCGTGGCGGCGGGAGCGGGCGCGGGCCCGCGAGCTGCTCAGGTCGTTCGATCTCGCCCTGGATCCGCGTGCCCTGCTGTCCAGCCTCCGGCCGGTGGAGCAGGCGCAGGTCGCGATCATCCGGGCGCTCATGCAACTGCGCGAACGCGGCCACGGCACCGGCGTGCTCGTCCTGGACGAGGCGACCACGTTCCTCGACCGCACCGGCCGGGACAGCCTGCACGCCCTGCTGCGCGCGATCGCGGCCACTGGCGCCGGCATCCTGTTCGTCTCCCACGACGTGCAGGAGGTGCTCGATCTCGCCGACCGGGTCACCGTCCTGCGGGACGGTCGTGTCGTCGACTCGGCACCGGCCGACACCCTCAGCGCCGAGGATGTCGTTGGCCTGATCGTCGGTGGTGACCGATCGGTGCGGCTGGAACAGCTGGCCGACGACGTCGAAGCAGAGAAGATCGCCAACGAGGCAGACGGGGTCGGGCGGGTCGCGGCTGTCGTCGAGGTGCCGCACGCGGCCCACCGGATCGGCAGGCTCGAACTCGTCGGACTCGACAGTGCCGCGGTCGACAACGTCGGATTCACCGCGGCGGCCGGCGACATCATCGGTATCACCGGCATCGTCGGCTCCGGCTGGGAGGCCGTGCTCGAACACGTCTACGGGGCCAGGCAGCCGGACGCCGGCACGCTGGTCGTCGACGACCAGCGGTTCGACCTGGCCCGGATGTCGCCGAGCAGGGCGATTGCCCAGGGCATGGTGTTCGTGCCATCGGATCGCCTCGCCCAGGGTGCGATCGCCACACTGCCGGTCGAACAGAACGTGATGCTCCCTGTGCTGCCGTCGCTGTTCCGCGGCGGATTCCTGCGCCACCGTGAACTCGTCCGGCGGTGTGCGGGTCTGCTGCACAACCAGGCTGTGCAGCCTGCGGA
Organism: Pseudonocardiaceae bacterium; assembly: GCA_036279295.1. Taxonomy (GTDB): domain Bacteria; phylum Actinomycetota; class Actinomycetes; order Mycobacteriales; family Pseudonocardiaceae; genus DATEPR01. The sequence continues at coordinate 1,316 of DASUJK010000415.1, forward strand.
CCCGCACCGTCCATTCGGCACACTGTCGGGCGGCAACCAGCAGAAGGCCGTGCTCGGCAAGTGGTTGCAGCTCGCGCCGCGGCTGGTGCTGCTCAACGAACCCACCCAGGGCGTCGACGTCGGTGCCCGGCAGCTGATCTTCCGCATCATCAGGGATGCCGCCGCCAGCGACGCGATCGTCCTGTACGCGTCGGCCGACTGGGACGAGATCGTGCGGCTGGCCGACCGGGTCGTGGTGATCGCGGACGGCGCGGTGACCGCCACCCTCGGCGGGGACGACGTGACGGTCGACCGGATCGCGGCCGAGGCCTACCGAGGCACCCGACGCAGCGCCGACCTGGCAGCCGCGTCGGCTGACTGGGCCGTGACCCAGGAAGGCGCGTGAACCGGCCATGGCGGACACCGAGAAGAAGAAAGGACAAGTGTCGATCATGACCTCTACCAGCACCAGGCGGTTCGGCGGCGCGGGCGGCCTCGTGGGGCGCTTCGGCGTGGTCATCGTCTGGGCCGTTGTCGTGGTCATCTTCGCGGTGGCCAGGCCGGACACGTTCCCGACGGCGAGCAACTTCGCGACGCTGTTCGCTTCCCAGGCGCCGCTGGGTATCCTGGCGATCGCACTGACCGTGCCACTCACCGCGGGCGACTACGACCTGTCGGCGGCGAGCACGATGAACTTCGCGTCGATGGTGATCGCCGTGCTGCAGATCCAGCATCACGTGCCGATCGGCACCGCGTGCGTGCTGGGTATCGCGGCCGGCATCGTGATCGGCGTCATCAACGGCGCGCTGTGTGTGCCGTTCGGCATCGACCCGTTCATCGTCACCCTGGGCATGGGCACCGTGCTCGACGGCCTGACACTGTGGATCTCGAACTCGTCCCCGATCAGCGGCCTGTCCACCGGCCTGGTCAACCTGGTCGTCGTGGACCGGTTCCTCGGCCTGTCGCTGGAGTTCTGGTTCCTGCTGATCGTGGCCTTCGGCGTCTTCTACGTCTTCACGTTCACGCCCATCGGCCGCAGGCTGCTGATCGTCGGCCGGGGTCGTGAGGTGGCCCGCCTGTCCGGCCTGAAGGTCAACCGGATCCGGATTCTGTCCTTCGTGACCTGTGGCGGACTGTCCGGGCTGGCCGGTGTCGTCTATGTCGGTACCAGCGGCACCGCCGACCCGTCGGCGGGGACCTCGTACCTGTTGCCTGCGTTCGCCGCGGCCTTCCTCGGGGCCACCGCGCTGCAGCCGGGGCGCTTCAACGCCTGGGGCACGCTGGTCGCGGTCTACTTCCTGACCACCGGCATCAACGGCCTGAGCCAGCTCAACGTGGGCACCTTCGTGCAGCAACTGTTCTACGGCGGCGCGTTGATCATCGCGGTGCTGCTGTCCCGGCTGGCCGGTCGGCCCAGGTTGCGCCCGAAGCGGCGGCCACCATCGGCCGACGAGCCACCCACGTCCGAGGTGGTGACGGACACGTCAGCCCCAGCGCGAACGTCCTGACAAACCGCACGATGTCGATTGGTGAATGCCTGTGGTGATGCCACTCGCGGGCATCCGCGTCCTGGACGTGTCCACGATCCTGGCCGGCCCGCTCTGCTGTCAGATCCTCGGTGACTTCGGCGCCGAGGTCATCAAGATCGAGCACCCGACCTATGGCGACAACATGCGTGGCCACGGTGTGCAGAAAGACGGAAACCCGTTGTGGTGGAAGGAGATCAGCCGCAACAAGCGGACGATCGCCGTCAACCTCGGTCAGCCCGACGGCGCGGACGTGCTCAAGACGCTGGCCGCGACCGCCGACGTCCTGGTCGAGAACTTCCGCCCCGGCACGCTGGAACGCTGGGGAGTCGGGCCCGACGTGCTGCACGAGGCGAACCCGAACCTGGTGATCGTCCGGGTGAGCGGATTCGGGCAGACCGGGCCGTACTCGGCGCGGGCCGGGTTCGGCACCCTGGCCGAGGCGATGAGCGGGTTCGCGGCGCTCACCGGTGAACAGGACGGGCCGCCGACGCTGCCGTCGTTCGGGCTGGCCGACAGCATCTGCGGTATCGCGGCCGCCGCCGCGGCGGTGATGGCGCTGCGGCACCACGAAGTGCAGGGTGGTGCCGGCCAGGTCGTCGACCTGAGCCTGCTGGAGCCGATCATGACCGCCGTCGGCCCGTCGCCCACGGCCTTCCAACAGCTCGGTGTGGTCGAGGAGCGGCACGGCAACCGGTCGACGAACAACGCGCCACGCAACACGTACCAGACCAAGGACGGCAAGTGGGTGGCCGTGTCCACCAGCGCGCAGTCGATCGCGGAGCGCGTCCTGCGGTTGGTCGGCCATCCCGAGGTGATCGACCTGCCGTGGTTCCGGACGGGCTGGCAGCGCGTCGAGCACGTCGAGGAACTGGACGACTACGTCGGCAGTTGGATCGCAGAACGTGACCGCACCGAGGTGATCACCGCCTTCGAACAGGCAGGTGCCGCCATCGCGCCGGTCTACGACGCCAGGGACATCGTGACCGATCCGCACGTGCTGGCGACCCAGATGCTGACCGAAGTGGACGATCCCGACGTCGGTCCGCTGCTCATGCACAACGTGATGTGGCGGATGTCGGAGACGCCGGGCGAGATCCGGTTCACCGGCCGCGCGCTCGGCGCCGACACCGACGCGGTGCTGACCGAGGCAGGCATCTCAGCGGAGAGGCTGGCACAGTTGCGCGAGAACGGGGTCGTGGCGTGAGCAACTCCCTTCCGGTCACCAGCGATCGGTTGCTGGACGTCGTATCGGCGGGCGTCCGGACGATCGACCTCGGGCGGCCGCTGTTCATCGGCATGCCGCAGTCGCCCAACCACCCGGCGTACTGGCACACGATGCCGCGCCGGCACGGTGACATGGTGCGGTCGGACGGGTCGTCGGCGGCCAACGACATGATCGTGATGGGCACGCACGTCGGCACCCACATCGACGCGCTGGCCCACGTTTCCTTCCAGGGCTGCCTGCACGGCGGCGCAGACGCCCACCAGGCCGGTGTCGGTGGCCGGTTCATGGAACTGGGCGTGCACACCATCGAGCCGATGATCCAGCGTGGCGTGCTGCTGGACGTGCCGGCCGCGCTGGACGTCGACGCGTGCGATCCCGGCTACGAGATCACCGTGGCCGATCTGGAGGCGGCGGAGAGGCTGGCCGGGGCGACCGTCGGGCGCGGTGACGTCGTCCTGGTGCGCAGCGGTTGGGGGCGCCACTTCGAGGACGGCCCGGCCGCCTATATCGGCCGGGAGTCCGGCGTGCCCGGGGTGTCCGAGGCGGGCGCCCAGTGGTTGGCCGACCGTGGCGTGCACGCTGCCGGTGCCGACACGATCGCCTTCGAACAGCTGCCACCCGGCGGTGGCCACTCGCTGCTGCCAGCGCACCGGGTGCTGTTGGTCGAGGCCGGCATCTACATCATCGAAGCGCTCGCACTGGAGGATCTGGCCGCAACCGGCATTCGCCTGTTCACGTTCGTGCTGGTGCCGCTGAACCTGATCGGCGCGACCGGTTCGCCGGTCCGGCCGCTCGCGGTGGTGGCGGCGTGAGTGAATTGACACTGGCCCAGTTGCTCGCGCGGTTCGCCGATCGGGTGCGGGCCGGCATGCACGACCCGCATGTCCTGCCCGAGGATGTCAGCGACAGTGTGCGCAAGCGCATCCTGGACATCCTCGGCATCGCGGTGGCGGCCTCCGGGCTGGCCACGAGCCGCGCGGCCCGCGAGTTCGTCCTGGCCTCCGGTGGTCTGCCCGAGGCGAGTGCCGTGGGAATCCCGGTCAAGCTGCCGGCGGCGCAGGCCGCGTTCGTCAACGGCGTGCTGGCGCACTCCCTGGACTACGACGACACACATCTGCCCTCGGTGCTGCACCCCAGCGCGTCGGTCGTGCCTGCCGCGCTGGCCGCGGGCGAGGCCGTCGGGGCATCGGGCCGGCAGGTGACGGCCGCGGTCGCGGTGGGCCTTGAGGTGGCCGTCCGGATCGGCATGGCCGGGTACGACCGCGACACCCAGAACTCGATCTTCTTCGAGCACGGCCAGCACGCCACCTCCATCTGTGGCGCGATCGGCGGCGCGGTGGCCGCGGCGATGCTCTACGGCCTGGACATCGACGCGATCACCGACACCATCGGGGTGGTCGCGTCGATGGCGTCCGGCGTGATCGAGGCCAACCGCACCGGCGGGACCGTGAAGCGGATGCACTGCGGCTGGGCGGCACACTCGGCCATCGCCGCCGCGCAGCTCGTCCAGCACGGTTTCACCGGCCCGCCGACCGTCCTGGAAGGACGGTTCGGCTTCTTCCGTGCCTGGCTGCACGGGACGTTCTTCCCGGAAGCGATCACCGACGGACTCGGCGAGCAGTGGTCGGTGCCGGGCATCTTCTTCAAGCCGTACCCGGCCAACCACTTCACCCACGCCGGTATCGACGCGGCCAGGGAACTGCGCGCCCAGGGCCTGGACGTCGACCTGATCGAGTCGATCGAGCTGGGGGTGCCCCGGCAGAACAAGCCGACGGTGGGGGAGCCGATCGAGGTCAAACGTGCCCCGGAGACCGGGTACATGGCACAGTTCAGCGGCCCGTACACCGTGGTGGCCGGGTTGCTGGGCGGCAGCGGCCTCGGCGTCGGGCTCGACGACTTCACCGACGAACTGGCCCGTGACCCGCGGCGCCGGGAGCTGATGGCGAAGGTCAGCGTGGTGGCCGACGAGAAGTGCAGTGCCGTCTTCCCTGCGCAGTTCCCCGCTGTGCTGAAGATCCGCACCCGCGACGGCCAGGAGCACGTGGCGGAGGTGCTGGTCAACCGAGGTGGGCCGGACAACCCGCTGTCCTTCGACGAACTGGCAACGAAGTTCCGCGACAACGCGTCCCGCTTCCTGGACGACGACGCCGTCGACGCACTCGCCGCGGTGGTGGCGAAACTGGATGAGCTGGACAATGTGGACCCTGTGCTGGTCCCGCTCCGCACGATCGTGACGACACAGGAGGTCCGATGACAGCCTACGACCTGGTGATCCGCAATGCCCGCGTGGTGAACGCGGACGCAGCCGACGTGCCCACGTCGGACATCGCCATCACGGACGGCAAGTTCGCGCGCATCGCGCCGGACATCGACGTCACCGACGCGGCCGAGGTCGTCGACGCGGCCGGGAAACTCGCCTTCCCCGGCGTGATCGACGTGCACCAGCACTGGGGCATCTACAACGACCTGACCGACGACACCGTCAGCGAGAGCAGGGCGGCGGCGCAGGGCGGTGTCACCACCGGCATCACCTACATGCGCACCGGGCAGTACTACATGAACCGCACCGGCCCGTATCGCGACGTGCTGCCGGATGTGCTGAAGGCCGCCGACGGCCACTCGATGATCGACTACGCGTTCCACGTGGCGCCGATCCTCAAGGAGCACATCGAGGAGATCCCCGAGATCATCACCGAGTTCGGTGTGCCGTCGTTCAAGATCTTCATGTTCTACGGTACCCATGGGCTGCACGGCCGCTCGTCGTCGCAGAACTCGTTCCTGATGCTGCCCGACGACGAGTCGTACGACTACGCGCACTTCGAGTTCGTCATGCGCGGCATCCAGCGGGCCCGTGAGGCGATGCCGGAGATCGCCGACTCGATCTCACTCTCACTGCACTGCGAGACCGCCGAGATCATGCGCGCCTACACGAAGATCGTGGAGGAGTCGGGTGGCCCGCGTGACCTGGCCGCATACAGCGCGTCCCGGCCGCCGCACTCGGAGGGCCTCGCGATCACGATCGCCGCGTACCTGGCCCACGAGACGGCGCTGCCCAACATCAACCTGCTGCACCTGTCCTCGCGCAAGGCCATCGAGGCGGCGATGCTGATGCAGGCGACGTTCCCGCACATCGACTTCCGCCGCGAGGTCACCATCGGTCACCTGGTCGCGGACATCACCACCGCGAGCGGGCTGGGCGGCAAGGTGAATCCGCCCCTGCGGCCGAGGGAGGACGTCGAGGCGCTGTGGGAGCACCTGCTGGCCGGGCATTTCTCCTGGGTCACCAGTGACCACGCCTGCTGCCGCGACGAGATGAAGTTCGGCGACCCGCGCGAGGACGTCTTCACGGCCAAGTCCGGCTTCGGCGGCACCGAGTACCTGCTGCCCGGCCTGGTCAGCGAGGGCCGCAGGCGTGGCCTGCCGTGGCAGAAGATCGCGGACCTGACCAGTGCCGCACCGGCCGCCCGGTTCGGCCTGCCGACCAAGGGCGCGATCGCCGAGGGCCTGGACGCGGACCTCGCCCTGGTGGACGACACCGCCAGCTGGACGATCCACGCGCAGGACTCCGAGTCGACGCAGGAGTACACGCCGTTCGAGGGGTTCGAGCTCACCGCGAAGGTCACCGACACGTTCCTGCGTGGCGGGGCGGTCCTGCGCGACGGCAACGTCACCGGCTCGCCACGCGGCCAGTTCGTGCGCCGTCCGTCGCGTTGATGACAGCCTTCGACCGGCAGTGGGCCGCACTGCGGGCTGCGCTCGCCGGCCCGGTGCCCGCCGTGTTGGCGGCGTGGGCGGCGGAACTGGCCGGGCAGGGCGACGCGCTGCCGCTGCTGGGCACCGGCCTGCGTGGGCCTCGGTACGAGGCGCTGCTGTGGAACGGCGCCCGCTGCCCGGCCGCCGCCGTCCTCATCACCGGCCTGCTGACCGCTCCGCCGGACACGACCACGGACGATCTCGCGGCGGCGGTCGCGGCCGGGGCGCTGGCGAGCGAGGTGCCAACGGCACCCGGACCGGCCGTCGCCTCGCTGGCCACGGTCGGGTGCGCGGTGACTGCGGCCATGGTGACGTCGGCTTCGGTGGACCTGGTCGTCGACCTGGCGGCCAGCCTGATGGTGTTCAGTTCGGCGGCCGCTGTGCCCGGCGGTACCCGCACCGACCTGGTGCGGGCCGGGCACCCGGTGGCGTCCGGCTGGCTGGCCACCCTGTTGCTCTCGGCCGGCTTCGCGCCGATGCCCGGTGCGCTGGCCGCCACGCTCGCCGCCGCGGGAGCACCGGCCGCGCCCGCTCAGGCGGCGACGGTGTCCGGCCTGCTCGACACCGTCCGATGACCCGACTGCTGGTCAACGCCGCCTGGCCACGCGCGGACGGCGCCGCGGCCGCCAGAACGATCCAGGCCGCCGGCGGTGACGGCCTCGGCCTGCCGGACAGCCCCCGGCTGTTCGACGATCCGCTGCTGGCCACCGACCGGGTGCTCGCCGAGACCGGCATCGCGCTGGCCGGACCGTGCGTGCTCGCCATGGGCCTGCGGCACCCGGCCACCGTGGTCGGCGGTCTGGCCACGCTCGCCCGACGGCACGGGCCACGGGTGGTCGCGGTGCTCGCCCGTGGTGAGAGCGCGGTGCGCAACGAGAACCTGGCCGTCCCCTCGCTGCGCGGCTATCTATCCACAGTAGACAGTGTGGTGGCGGGACTGGCCGCTGAGCGACATGGCATGACTCTGCTCGGTTCCGCTTCCGGTCCCCGCACGCTCGCCGAGACCGCGACCCGGGCCGACGGTGTGCTGATCGACGTCGGTGTCGCCCCTTCGGTCGTGGCCGCGGCCGTGAGTCGGGTGCGGGCGGCGAACCCGGCGGCGCAGGTGTGGCTGTTCCTGCGGGTGCTCGTCTCGGACGACAGCGCTGCCGCGGTGGCACCGTTGCTCGGCTCGTGCGCGGCCAGGCTGGCGGCGGCTCCCGACTGGTACCAGGTGCCCGAGCTACTGCGTGCCGAGGTGGCCGGACTGGCCGCCGCGCACGACTACGCCAGGCACGGCATGGCGGCTGCCGGCCCGACATCCGAGGCGGCTTCGTTCGTGGCCGACCGGTTCTTCGTGGTCGGCGACGCAGCGGTGGTGAGCGCGCGGATCGCCGCTGTCGCGGGCGGCATCGACGGAGTCGTGTTGTCCGGCGCGGTCGGTGGCGTCCTGCGGCAGGTCCTGGTGCGCCAGCGGCGCGGGAGGACCAGGAGCGAAGCGACCGCCCAGTTCCTGGGTCCGACCGTGGCGGCGGTACGAGCTGGACTGGAGAGCACATGACCATCGATCTCACTGACCTGGGCAGGCAAGCGCAGGTGCCGTTGCCGCCCGACGTGTCGGCGATGAGCCGCACACTGCTGGTCGACACCCTCGGCGCGTTGATCGGTGGGCTGCGCTACCCGGAGATGCGTGCGTTGGCCCGGGAACTCGGCGCTGACGGCGAATTCGGCAGGCTGATGACACTGGGCAGTGCGGCGACCTGGCTGGACGCCGACTCCGGCGGTTCGATCCATCCGCACGGCGACCGGTTGCCGCCGGTGCCGACCGCGCATCCGGCACCCCATGTGCTGCCGGTCGTGCTGGATGCCGCGCGGTCCGGTGTGGACGATGGCAGCGCACTGCGGGCCTTCGCCGCGGGTGTCGAGCTGGGTATGCGACTGGGCGCGGGCAGCAGCCTGCGCCCCGGGCTGCATCCGCACGGCGTGCACGGACCGGCGGGTGCCGCCGTCGCCAGGGTGGTGCTCGCCGGTGCCGACGCGGCGGCGGTGGGCCGGGCGTTCGCCCGGGGTGCCGCGTTGCCGCTGGCGGCACTGCTGGCGGTACCGATGGCGGGCGGCACGGTGCGTAACGCGTGGACCGGGCTGGGCACCTACTACGGGGCGCTCGCCGCTCGCGACACCGACGACGGGGACGTCGACGTGATCCCGCAGCTGTTCGACTACGCCGTGTGCGACGAGCTGGATTCGCATGTGCTGATGGGTACCACCGAGCCATGGCGGCTGCGGCACAGCTACCTCAAGCCGTACGCGTGCGCGCGCTGGATCCATCCCGCGCTGGACGCGCTGCGGCAGGCCCTGTCCGACCACCCCGGCGTGCCGGTGGGCCGGATCGAGGTGACGACGTTCGCGTTCGCTGCTTCGTTGACCGGCACCCGGCCGCGCACCGACATGGCGGCGCGGTTCTCGCTGCCGTTCAGCCTGGCGACCTTCGCCGTGGACGGTCGCCTGGCGGCGGACGGCTTCCTGCCGGACCGGCTGGTCCGGCCCGAGGTGATCGACATGGCCGAACGGATCACCGTCACCGAGGACCCGGACTTCACGGCCGCGCTGCCGACCGAGCGACCGACCACGCTGCGGGTGTGGTTCACCGACGGGTTCGAGCTACAGGTCGCGGTCCGCAACGCGCGCGGCAACCCGGACGACCCGCTCCCGCCCGACGAAGTCGCCGCGAAGCTCCGGCACAACGTCGGTGATGTGCTGCCAGCTTCGTTGGTCGACGAGTTGGCCGGTTGGCTGGTTGCCGAACCGGGAAACACCGATGTGCTGGGTCGGATCGCCCGGGTGTTGCTGCCATGAGGGACCTGGCCCAGGCAGCGGCGGCGACAACGTGGGCGGAAGCTCCCGTCGACGTGCGGGTGCGCGTGGTCGAGCTGGTCGGGGACGTGCTGGCGGTCACCGCCTTCGGCTCGGCCCGTGCCGAACTGGTCGAGCTGACCAACGCTCTCGCCACCACGACGCCGGTCGGCGCCGCCACGGTCGTCGGCTCCGCCCGCGGCTGGCCGGCAGCCACGGCCGGATTCCTGAACGGCTGCGCCGTCGCGGCCGACCAGTTGCAGGACGGGCATCGCCTGGCTCGTGGCCACCCGGCATCGCACACCGTGCCGGCCGCGTTGGCCGTCGCCGAGGAACACGGCAGCACCGTGGGCGAGTTCCTCAGCGCGGTGCTCGCCGGCTACGAGGTCGGTACCCGACTCGGTCAGGCCATGGGTGGGACGCCGACCGGCGTGCACGACATCGGCACCTGGGGCCAGGTCGCCGCGTCGGTCGCGACCGCACGACTGGTGGCACCCGGCGACGCGGACGCGATGCGGCGTGCGATCGAACTGTCGGCGGCCGCCGTCCTGCTGACCGACGCCGGCACGGTCTTCACCGGCTGGTCGGGCTCGCACGCGTTCCTCGGGCTCTCCGTGCAGCACGGCCTGACGGCAGGCCTCGCTGCCGCAGCGGGGCTGCGGCCCGCACCAGGCTCGCTGGATCGGCACTTCATGGCGGTGGCCGGGCGGACACCCCGCGCCGTCGAGGCCACCGCCGGCCGGTGGGAGGTGCTGGCCGGATACGTCAAGGCGTACCCGACGTGTGCCCACCTGCACGGCGTCCACGAGGCCGTCGACGCGTTGCTCGCCGAGGGTGTGGACGCCAAGCAGGTGGACGCGGTGGACGTCGCGGTCTTCGCGGGAGCGGCGGGTTTCAACGGTGTGGCCGATTCCGAACTCGCCGCCCGGTTCAGCATCCCCACCACCGTGGCGATCGCCATATGGACCGGACGACTGGACGAATCGACGCTGACCGCACAACAGGTGGCCGACCCGGCGGTCCGGGAACTGGCGGGCCGGGTGCGGGTGGTGCACGACCCGGAACTGGACGCGGGCTACCCGCATGGCCGTCCGGCCCGGGTGACCATCACGCTGTCCGACGGCACGACACGCAGTGCCACGGTGGGCCGCCCACGATGGGATGCGGACCGGTGGCCGGCACCGGCGGAACTCGCTGCCAAGCGGGACCGGCTGCTCACCACCCGGTTCGGCGTCGGCGCCCGGCCGTTGATCACCGCATTGTCAGCGCTCGACCCGGAAGCACCGATCCGTGACGTCGGCGCCCTGTTCCGCGCGGCCGCGGACTAACGCTGTCCGGCGAGGGCGAGGGTTTCGCGGGCGTTGCGGATGTTGGCCAGGTCGGCGAAAGTCCCGTCCGCGTGCACGAAGCCGCCGCCGTCGGCCGCGTCGAAGCGGGTGAGCAGGTCGCGGGCGGCCGCGATCTCGTCCTCGCTCGGCGTGAACACGTCGTGAATGACCGAGAGCTGGCCGGGGTGGATCGCGGTGCGGCCACGGAAACCCATTCGCCGCAACGTTTCCGCGCTGCGTCGGAACGTCTCCAGATCGCGGAAGGCGGTCGATGTCGGAGCAACCGGGCGGCTGATCCCGGCCGCCGCCGACGCGACGACGATGCTCAGTCGCAGCGGGTTCAGGATGGTGCGTTCCGCATCGAGCGTCAGGCCGAGGTCGCTGGCCAGGTCCACCTCGCCGACGCCGAGCCGCAGTACCCGGGGCGCCGCGGCGACCTCGGCCACCCGCTGGATCCCCAGCCCGCTCTCCAACAGCGGCAACACCGCGACCGACCCGGCGGCCAGACCCCGCTCAGCTTCCAGTTGCCCCAGCACGGTGTCCACCGCGTCGAGCCGCGCGGGTTCGCTCTTGGGCACGACGACGCCGGTCAATGCCGTCGTGACGACCGCGTCGAGATCGGTGTCGACGGTGTCGGCGTTGATCCGCACCCAGCGCTGCGGCCCGTCCCCGGATTCGAGGTCGAGCCAGGCACGCACGTGCTCACGCGCCGCCCGCTTGTGGCCCGGCCCGACGGCGTCCTCCAGGTCGGCGATCAGCGCGTCGGCACCCCGGGTGAGCGCACCGGCCAGCCGGTCCGGCCGGTCACCGGGGACGTACAGATAGGAACGGGCGAGGCCGTGTGTGGTCATGAAGCGTCTGTACCCGCCGCGTAGGCCAGGCCGAACGCCGTCAGCAGGCCGTTCCCGGCCAGGTAGCCGTCGGCGCCGTGCCCGGAGATCCCGTTGGCCGCGCCGCCCGACGCGTACAGACCCGCGATGACCGAACCGTCCGCCCGGACCACCCGGGCCGCATCGTCGACGACGAGCCCACCCTGTGTATGGAACAGTGCCGGCAGTACCTTGACCGCGGCGTAGGGTGCGGTCAGCGGTGCCTCGTACGTCCGTCCGAACCGGTCTGCCACCTCACCACGCGCCGCCGCGTCCGACTCGGCCAGTTCGGCGACGACGGCTTCTCCCGGCAGGCCCAGGTTGTGCGCCAGGGCGGCCGCGTCGTCGGCCCATACCTCGACGCCGGCCTCGACGCAGTTGCGGAAGTCGGTGAACGGCAGACACAGGTCGTGCACACGCCGGTCGTAGACCACCCAGCCGACGGCACCGGGCCGGGCGGCCAGCCACGGCCCGAACTCGGAGTAGCCGCTGGTCTCCTTGCCGAAGCGGCGACCGGTCCGGTCCAGCATCACACCGCCGTGCATGATCGTCGCCCAGCCGAGCAGCGTGGACGCACCCGCCGCGAGCGCGCCGTGGCCCTGGTAGGCGTCCAGATATGCCGTTGCGGCGCCGAGCCGCTGGCCGATGCGCAACGCGTCGCCACGAGAGGTCTCGCTGCCGTGGTACGTCGCAGCCGCGATCTCGGGCATGTGGCGCTGGACGAGTTCGCGGTCGGCGCCGTAACCGTTGGTGGCCAACAGGACCGCTGGCGTGGAGACTGTCTCGTCGTGGCCGTCCGGGTCCGTCACGACCGCCGCGGCGACACCGCCGGAGGCGTCGAGTTCGACGTCGGTCAGGCGCGCGGGCACCAGGAAGTCGATGTTCGGGTGGGCCTGCGCGGCCTGGGACAGGTGCGCCAGCAGCGCGCTGCCGTGTCGCTCCGGGATGGTGTGCAGGCGATCCACGGCGTGCCCCGGATAGTGCAGGTCCGTCATCAGCTCGATGGGCAGCCCGATCTCGTCGGCGAGCCACTCGACCATGTCCGGGCTGACCCGCGCCAGCGCGGTCGCCAGCGCGAGATCCGCGCCCCCCTTGGTCTTGTGCTCGACGTCGCCCGCGAACAGTTCCGGTGAGTCCTGGATGCCGAGTTCGCGCTGCCACCGGGTGTTCACGCCCGGGATCATCGCCGTGCACATCGAGGTGTTGTTGCCACGCAGGTAGTGCCTGCTCGCCTCGACCACCAGCACCCTGGCCCCGCGTCGGGCGGCGCGCAGCGCACCGACCAGGCCGCCGCCGGCACCCGCGACGACCAGGTCGACGTCCGGCCCGCCGGTCACAGGGCGCCCGCGGCGACCAGGCGCAGGGCACGGGCCACCGGGTCGTACACGGTCACGGCGCCGCCGGTCGCGTCGGTGTCCACGGCCGAGCAGCCGTTGAGCAACAGGCTGGCACCGCCCTCGGCGGCCTGGGTCGCCGCCGCCTCCAGTTGGGCCTGCCAGCGGTCGTGGTCGGTCACCGCGGCGAAGTCCAGTTCGAGCAACCGGATGTCGGTCAGTACGTCGCCCAACCCGCTCTCGTCGGCCACCGCGCGCATCTCGTCGGCGATGGCCTGGTTGCGCACGACCGCCGCGGTCGGTCGCCCGAGCGCGCGACCGTGGGCGAGATTGGTGCGCAGGATGCCGATCGCCGGGATCGCGAGTTTCCGTTGCAGCGTGGCGATTCCGGGGTCGAGTACACAGTCGGCGAACACGGCGTCGAACCCGTGCGGAGCCGTGCTCAACGCCTCGATGACGTAGTCCTCGGACGACCGGCAGTCCGCCTCGGTCTCCAGCGAACGCGGTGCGGTGTCGGGCAGATCGTGCAGTTCGACGGTGACACCAGCGGGGGAGATGCGGTCGTATCTGGCCTGGCGTCGGGCGAGTTCCTCGTCGCCGACGTACAGCGGGGTCGATGCGTAGATGCGCACGGTGAACTCCTGCGTCAGTCGATGGGGTTGTCGATCGAGGCCAGCGTCGATCGGGCGGAAGCCGTCGTGAGCAGCTCGGCGGCCGCGGCACGGATGCGCGCCGTGGTGTTCCGGTCGAGCAGTCCGGTGAGCAACTCGGTGACGGCGGCCTCGTCGAGCGGCTGGAAAGCGGCGTCGCCGACAGGGTCGGTCACGGCTTCGCTGTCCGTGTGGCCGTCACCGAAGGTCACCGTGACCCGGGCGCCACGGTGCTCGGGCAGGCCTGCGTCGAACTCGGCGGTGCTGCGCACCCGGACCTTGCCGGCCAGGGCGCGCAGGTCCGGATCGGTGAGCTGGTCGGGTCCGAACCCGGTCGGGTGCACCCGACCGAACGTCAGTGCCGATGCGACGACGAACGGAATCGAGAACATCGCGCCGAGCCGGTTGCGCCAGGCGGTTCCCGTCAACGCGGCGGCGGCGGCGAAGGTGTCCACCTCGATCGTGGTCACCGCGCCGAGGTCGATCCGCTGCCGCAGCGCGAGCGTGGCGTCCGCGGCCGGGTGGGTGAACGCGCACGACGAATGCCGTTTGAAGTAGCCGAGCGCCACCTCCCACCGGGTGCCCAGTTCGTCGGTGAGCGCGGTGGGGTCGAAGCTGCCGAGCAGTTCGCCGAGACTGTGCGCCGCGATGCCGGTGGCGGTCGCCATGTTCGCCGCGGCCAGCCGTGCCGCGGCCAGACCGGCTGCGTTGCTCATGCCCATCCACTCGTTGCGCACCTGGTTGCCGCTGGTCGCGGCGACGAACGGGCCTGCGATCGGCATGCCGGCCGCGGTGTCGATCGCCGCGCTCATCGCGTCGGCGGACAGCCCGAGCAGGCGGGCACAGCCGGCCGCCGCACCGGCGAGACCCCAGTTGCCGTGTGGGTGCGTGCCGGGGCGCAGGCTGGTGGCGCGGCCGAAGCGCGCCGCGACCTCGTAGGCGACGAGCAGCGCGGTGGCGGTCGTCGGGCCGTCGGCGTCGAGTTGGGCGGCCAGGGCGAGCACGGCGTGGAAACCGTGGGCCGCGGGATGCCCGGCGGCGAACTTGCTGCCTTCGTCCAGTTCGAGGCTGACCATGGCGGAGCCGTTGAGCCAGGCCGCGACGTCCGGCGTGGTGCGGACCGGCGTGCCCAGCAGGGGACAGGGACCCGGTGCCGGGTTCCACACCTCGACCAGGGTGGCCCGCTCCGGGAGTCGCCCGCCGACGGCGGTCACACCCAACGCGTCGAACAGGACGAGTTCGACACGGCGACGCACGGCCTCGGGCACCCGGGACCAGTCCAGCGTCGCCGCCCACTCGGCCAGTTCGAGTTGCGCCGCGAGAACGGCGGATTCGCTATCACTCAACTGATGTACCGCCTACCGGAACGATACGGATACGCTGACACTCCGAACGTTGTCATCTGCATGCTCCGACGTCAAGGACCCGGTATCGGTACAGTGGCGCGAATTGCCGGTTCCGTTTCCCGTGCATATGGTTCAATGCTCAGACGTGGTGCAATGAGTATGTCCCGCTCAACGGAACGTGTCGAGGTGGCTATGACGGAACGCGATCGGCTCGCAGCGGCGCTCGCCGCCGCTGCCGAGTTCGTGCGGACGCAAGCCGGCTTCGCTCAGGTCACGACCCTGGACGCCGCGGGCTTCCCCACCGCGCGGACGGTCAGCGCCTTCCTGTCTGGCGACTGGACGGTCCGACTGGTGCAGCGCGACGGCCACCGTCGCCTCGGCCAGCTGCGCCGCGACCCCCGGCTGCTGGTCACCTGGTCCGGTTCGCCGGCAGCGTCCTCGGTGAACGAGTCACCCGCGGTGTTCGACCTCGGCCTGCTGATTCCGCGAGTCGTCTTCGTCCAGGGCGTCGCGGCCGAGATGGACGAAGCACAGACCTGGGCCACCTATCGGGCACACGACCAGCGGCTGCGGGACCGGGGCAACACCCGGGCACCCGTGCGCGACCGGGCGAACGTCGCCGCCGAGCTGACCGGGTTCACGGTGCGGCCTCGGCGTGTTCGGCTCGAAGGTTTCGGCGCGGGGCCGGAGGCATTCACCTGGTCCTGCGAAGTGGACAGTCCGCCGCCGATGCACAAGGGAGACGAAACGTCGTGCTGAAGACAATCCTGGGTTACGACATCGTCGATGGAGTGTCCGCCGAGGAATACGAGCGGTGGCTGTTCGAGGTGCACGCGCCGGACCTGCTGGCGAATCCCCATATCGACCGGATCGTCTTCAACAAGGTGTTGCGCCCGGTGTCGCGCACATCCGGCGGTGCGGCTGAAGTCCCGCCCGGCCAGTCGTTCTACCGGATCGCCGAGATGCACTTCGCCGACGAACAGGCCTACGCGGAGTACCTGGCGTGGTTCGACGAACATCCGCTGGACTCGTCCCGCGGGCCGGGTGGGCGGACCGATTTCAAGTTCTATCTGGTCGCCGAGAGCACCGAGGTCGACCGCGACACGCTGTGATCGGGACGCGCGAGGCGGGTCAGCCGCGGGCATGGTGGAATGTGGAACTGATGGCGGGGAGGATTTCATGCGACGGAATGTTGGTGTGACTTGACATCTGTGCGGCCGGACGGGGAACGGCGGGTCAGTGAGGGTCGCGCCACGACCGCCGACGGAACCGAGTCCAGTGCCAGGGTCGCCGACGTGCTGCTGCAGTTCCTCGGCGGCTCGCCCAGCCTCGGTGTTTCCGCGATCGCCAGGGAACTCGGTCTGAGCAAGGCCGTCGTGCACCGCATCCTGCGGTCCCTTGTCGATCGCGGTCTGCTGGAGGTCGATCCGGAGACCCGCGCGTACGGGCTCGGTCCGGCCGCCGTTGCGCTCGGTGCCCGAGCCCTGCGCGACGCGAAGCTGCGGCCGGTGGCCCTGCCCGAACTTCGGGAGCTGCAGCGGCTCACCGGGGAGACGACGACGGTCTCGGCCCGGGTGCCCGAGGGTCGCGTCTACCTGGACCAGGTGGTCTCCGAGAAGGAGATCAGGATGACCGTGGAACTCGGCAGGCGGTATCCGCTGCACGCCGGCAGCACCGGCCGCGCGATCATGGCGTTCCTGCCGGCCGCCGACCAGGAAGCCATCCTCACCGGCGAGTTGGAGTCGTTGACGCCGGACACGATCATCGACCCGGACCGGCTGAGGTCGGTGCTGCGTACCGTGCGCGCGACCGGCATCGCCGAGTCCGGCGGCGAACGCCAACTCGGAGCGGCGTCGCTGGCGGCGCCCATTTTCGACCTGGACGGTCAACCCGTCGGTTCGCTTTCGGTCTGTGGCCCCCGGTCGCGGATCACAGACGAGCTGCGTGCCAGGTTCGCCCCGCTCGTCGCGCACAGCGCGGACACGGTGTCGCGGGCGCTGGGGTGGCAGGGCGGCCTGCCCGGATGACGGTTCCAGCACCCCGCACGGACTGGCGCGCCATGCTCACCGCCGACGAACGCGCTCGGATCAGCTCCGCTGGTTTCGGCCGACGGGTCGGTATCGGTGCCCGTCCCGCCCTGGTGCTGATCGACGTGCAGAACTACATGGTCGGACCACCGGCCGGGGCTCCCGAAGCGGAGTACCCGTCGGCGTGCGGTGCCGCCGCCGCTGCGGCGGTCGATGTGCTGAGTCGTTTCGTGCCGGCAGTGCGTGCGCTTGGCGTGCCCGTGTACTACACGAGGTTCGAGTTGGCACCGGACGGTTCGGACGGTGGTGTCTACCTACGCAAACGCGACCTGATCCACAGCGACGGCTGGTGCCTGACCGGTTCGACCGGCGCGCGGCTGGTCCCGCGGGTCGCGCCCGCCCCCGGCGACACGGTGCTGGTGAAGAAGAAGCCGAGCGCGTCCGCAGGAACTCCGCTGCTGCCGATGCTGATCGACCACGGCGTGGACTCGGTACTGCTGGCCGGTGGGTCGACGAGCAACTGCGTGCGGGCGACCGCAGTCGACGCGATGTCGTTGAACCTGCGGGTGACCGTCGTCGAGGACGGTGTGTTCGACCGGTTCGACCGTTCACATGTCACGGCGTTGTTCGACCTCGACCGCCAGTACGGGGATGTCCGCCCGGCGGGCGACATCGAGAGTGAACTGGCAGCGCGATGAACCCCGAACGCGACTATGCCGGCTACGGCGCGTCGGTGCCGGTGCTGCGGTGGCCGGGCGGTGCGCGGCTGGCACTCAACATCGCGGTCAACGTCGAGGAGGGCTCGGAGCGTTCCTTCGCCGTCGACGGGCGCAACGAGCCGGTCGGCGAGTTCGCGCGCACGGTCGAAGCCGGCGTCCGCGACCTGGCCACCGAGTCCGTGTTCGAGTACGGCAGTCGCGTGGGAATCCACCGTGTGTTGCGGATTCTCGCCGAGTTCGACGTGCCCGCGACGATGTTCGCCGCCGCGGTGGCCCTGGAGCGCAACCCGGCCGTCGCCGAGGCGATCGCGTCAGCGGGCCACGACATCTGCGCCCATGGCTACCGCTGGAGCGAGGACTGGCAGGTCGACCGGGACGAGGAGCGAACCCGGATCGGCGCGGCATACGAGTCGATCAGCCGGAGCACCGGACGCGCGCCAAGCGGCTGGTACAACCGGTGGATGGCCAGCGCCCACACCAGGGACCTGGTCGCCGAACACGGTGGATTCCGCTACGACTCCAATGCGTACAATGACGACTTTCCGTACTGGACAAGGGCTGCTGGCCGGAACCATCTCGTCGTGCCCTACACGTTGACCACCAACGACCATCGCTACGTCAGCGACGGACTGTCCCCGTCGGAGTTCGTCGACTACTGCGTGCGGGCCATCGACCTGTTGGCCGACGAGGGCGCGACGGCGCCTCGGATGATGTCCATCGGCCTGCATCCCCGCTGGTCCGGCCAGCCGGCCAGGGCATCGGCGCTACGCGAGATCCTCGCCCACGCGATCGACCGAGGGGACGTCTGGGTGGCCCGGCGCGAGGCCATCGCCGACGAGTTCGTGGCCCAGGTGCCGCCACCGGCGTAGCACCGCGCTCTGGGATCGGTCGGTCCGGTGACCGCACTTTTCGACAATTGTTCAAAGGCTGCCGCACAGCTTTGCTCATTCGCACGTCCTGGGGCGGAGACCCGGCTGCCTATAGTCGTCGGAACGTCAGGATTCCCCATCCGACACGGTCATCCTATTTCGCCCAAACCCTTGTGAGGAGCGGCGATGCGTACCCGCTTCACGTTCGGCCTCGTGATGGTAGCTGCTGTCGGCCTGGCCGCCGCGTGCTCCACCCCCTCGACTCCCGGCACCACCAACTCCTCCGGCGGCAGCGGCGGCGGCACCATCGTCGTCGCCCTCGCCGACGACCCAGGCACGATCGATCCGACGCTGGCCAACACGCTCGCGTCCAGGGTCGTGTTCACGTCCTTCTGCGAGAAGCTCTACGACGTCAACAACGCGTTGCAGCCCGTCCCGCAGCTCGCCACCGCGCTGCCGACGACGTCCAGCGACGGCCTGACGGTCACCATTCCGGTGCGCACGGGCGCCAAGTTCAACGACGGCACACCGTTCAACGCCCAGGCCGTGGTGACTTCGCTGCAGCGCGACCTGACGCTGACCGGTTCCGGCCGTGCGAAGGAGATCGCGTCCATCCAGTCGGTCTCCGCGCCCAACGCGACGACCGTGCAGATCAAGCTCAAGCACCCGTTCAGCCCGCTCGTCGCCCAGCTCGCCGACCGCTCCGGCCTGGTCATGTCACCGACAGCGCTGAAGAAGGAAGGCACCAAGTTCGCCGACAACCCGGTCTGCGTGGGGCCGTTCAAGTTCGCCAGCCGCGTCGAGGGCACCTCGTTGTCCTTCGTGAAGGCCCCTGACTACTACAACGCCAGCAAGGTGAAGGCCGCCGGCATCACCTACAAGATCATCTCTGATCCGACGACGAGGGCGGCCAACCTGCAGTCCGGCGACGTGCAGGCCGCCGAGCGGCTCGACCCCACCGACGTTCCGCGACTCAAGTCGGACAACTCGCTCAAGATCACCGGCATCAGTTCGCTGGGCTACCAGGGCATCACCATCAACGTCGGCAACGTGAACGGCGACGACAAGCCAGCGGGCAAGGTCAGCACCCCGCTTGGCCAGAGCCCGCAGCTGCGCCAGGCGTTCGAGATGGCGCTGGACCGCGACACCATCAACAAGGCCGTCTGGGACAACCAGCAGACCGTCGACTGCACACCGTTGCCGACGAGCATGGCCTACCGGCCGGACAACGTGGCATGCACGCCGTTCAACACGGCCGCTGCCAAGCAACTGGTGGCGTCATCCGGGTTCCCGACGCCGGTTCCGGTGACCTTGGTGATCCCGGCCAACTCCGGAGTGGACCGCCTCGCGCAGGTGATCCAGTCGATGGAGAACGCGGCGGGCTTCAAGGTGACGATCAAGCCGGTCGACTTCACCGCGGCATTGGCAGCGGGCCAGGCGGGCAAGTTCGACACGTTCCTGGTCGGCTGGTCCGGTCGGCTCGACCCGGACGGTGACCTGTCCGGCATCGTGACCACCGACGGCGCCAACGACTACTCCGGCCTCCAGGACGCCCAGCTCGACCAGCTGATCAGCCAGTCGGCATCGGTCACCGGAGTGGGCCCACGCAAGGCCGAGTACACCAAGGTCCTGCAGCGTCTGCAGCAGCTCCGCCCGATCATCTACCTCTACCACGACACGTACTTCCTCGGCACGTCAACCAAGCTGACGGGCGTGGACTACCGCGCCGACGGCATCCCGCGGTTCGCCTTCGCGTCCCTGTCCAACTGAGGCCGGGGCAGCCGCAACCATGGGTGTCTTCATCCTCCGCAGGGCGCTCTCGTCGGTCATCGTGCTGTTCCTCTGCAGCGTCGCCGTGTTCGTCGGCGTCCGTGCGCTGCCAGGGGACCCGGCACTGAACCTGGCCGGCGAGAGCGCCACGCCACAGCTGCTCGCCCAGATCAGGCACGAGTTCGGTCTGGACAAGCCGCTGCCGGTGCAGTACGTCGACTACATCGGCCAGGTCGCGCACGGCAACTTCGGACTCTCCACAGTGGACCAGATCCCAGTATCCGAGATCCTCGTGCAACGCATCCCGGTGACTCTGGAACTCGCGTTCCTTGCGATCGTCGTCGGCCTGCTGATCGGCGTACCCGCGGGTGTGGTGTCCGCGGTCCGACGGGGCAAGTTCGCTGACTACGTGTCCAACGCGTTCGGTCTGATCGGCCTGTCCGTGCCGCACTTCTGGCTCGGGCTGCTGGCGATCTGGGCGTTCGCGGTGCACCTGCACTGGTTGCCTGCCTCCGGGTTCGTCGGGCTGGGCGAGGATCCGGTGGAGAACCTGCGTCGGATGGTGCTGCCGGCACTGGTGCTGGGCACCGGGTTGTCCGCGGTGCTGATGCGGCAGACCAGATCGGCACTGCTCGGTCAGCTCTCCGAGGACTACGTGCGCACGGCAAGAGCCAAGGGGCTGTCGCACGGCGCGCAGATCCGGCATGCGCTGCGCAACAGCCTCACGACGGTGACCACGGTGCTCGGCCTGCAACTCGGCGCGCTGATCAGTGGGGCGGTGGTGACCGAGCAGATCTTCGTCATCCCCGGATTCGGCAAGCTCACCGTGGACGCCGTGACACAGCGCAACTATCCGGTCATCGAGGGGGTCATCATCGTGACGGTGTTCGGCTACGTGCTGGCCAACCTGCTGGTCGACCTGGCCTACGCGTGGTTGAACCCACGGGTGCGGGTGGCGGGAGCGGAGCGATGAGCCGCGTGGTCTTGTCCGCGCGGGGGGAGGGGACGGCATGACGACGGTCGCACCGGAGTCGGTGGTCATGATCGGGCGGGCCACCCGCCTGCGCAGGCGGTTCCTGCGCAGGCCGATGGCGGTGCTCGGGCTGGTCCTGGTGGCGCTGTTCCTGCTGCTGGCGATCGTCGGGCCGCTGCTCACACCCGATCCGCTGGCCCAGGAACTGACGTCGGCGTTCGCGTCGCCGTCCGCGCACCACCTGCTCGGCGTCGACGATCTCGGTCGCGACGAACTGGCCAGGCTCGCCGCGGGCGCCAGGGTGTCGTTGTTGGCAGGCGTCCTGTCCACCGCGCTCGCGATGGTCGTCGGCGTGCCGATCGGTCTGGCGTCGGGCTACTTCCGGGGCTGGATCGACCCGATCGTGATGCGCCTCAACGATGCCGTGCTCGCGTTCCCGTTCTTGATCTTCGCCGTCGGCTTCGCCGCGATCTTCGGTGCGTCGCTGCGCAACGTGGTCATCGCGTTGTCGATCGGGCTGCTGCCGACCATCGTGCGGATCTCCCGTGGCGAGGCGCTCGTGCTGCGGGAGCAGGACTTCATCGGCGGTGCGGTGGCCGACGGCGCCCGACCTCGGACGATCATGTTCCGCTACCTGCTGCCCAACTCCCTCAACACGCTGATCGTGCAGGCGACGGTGGCCATCCCGATCGGAATCATCGGTGAGGCGGTGCTGAGCTTCCTCGGCCTCGGCGTGCAGCCGCCGAACCCGTCCTGGGGCGTGATGCTCACGTCCGCCCAGCAGTTCCTCGTGCAGGCGCCACAACTGGCCATCTATCCCGGCGCGCTGATCGCCATCGCCACGCTCGGCTTCAACCTGCTCGGCGACGGTCTGCGTGACGCACTCGACCCGAAGGACAGCCGATGACCGAGCTTGCGAGGTCCTCAGCCAGCACAGGCCTTCCGGTCAGGGCCGTGCCGAGCGCCAGCGAGGTGCGGTCGTGACCGCGCTGCTGGAGGTGGACCACCTCGCTGTCACGTTCCGCACGGAGGACGGTCCGGTGCTGGCCGTCAAGGACATGTCGTTCACGCTCAACCCCGGCGAGATCCTGGCCCTGGTGGGGGAGTCCGGATGTGGCAAGTCGGTGACCGCCATGTCGATCCCGGCCCTGCTGGCCACGGAGGGCGTCACCCGGCGAGGGGCGGTCCGGCTGTCCGGCCAGGACCTCACCACGCTCGCCGAGCGGGACCTGGAAGCCTTGCGTGGCAGGGACATCTCCGTTGTGTTCCAGGAACCGATGACATCGCTGAACCCGGCCTACACCGTGGGCAGGCAGATCACCGAGGTGATCCAGCGCCATCAGCAGGTGAGCAGGCGCGAGGCGCTCGACCAGGCCGTCGGACTGCTGGTCAAGGTGGGCATTCCGGACGCCCGTCGGCGCTGTGGCAGCTACCCGCATCAGCTCTCCGGTGGCATGCGGCAGCGCGTGATGATCGCG
The DNA here is from genome assembly GCA_036279295.1 of Pseudonocardiaceae bacterium. Classification (GTDB taxonomy): domain Bacteria; phylum Actinomycetota; class Actinomycetes; order Mycobacteriales; family Pseudonocardiaceae; genus DATEPR01. The sequence goes on from DASUJK010000415.1 coordinate 23,997, forward strand.
ATGGCGGTGGCCTGTGACCCGAAGGTGCTCATCGCGGACGAGCCGACGACCGCGCTCGACGTGACCATCCAGGCCGGCGTGCTGCAGGTGATCCGGACGCTGTGCCGGGACCTGGGCACCGCGGTCCTGCTGATCACCCACGACCTCGGCGTGGTCGCCGAGGTCGCGGACCGGGTTGTCGTCATGTATGCGGGACGGGCCGTCGAGCAGGCATCGGTGCACTCCCTGTTCGCAGCGCCGCAACACCCGTACACGCTGGGCCTGATGGGTGCACTGCCGGCCAACGCGCTGCGCACCGGGTCCCGCAGGCTGGCCGAGATCCCGGGTCTGGTGCCGGCACCGGTCGACGACCCGGACGAATGTCAGTTCGCGCCGCGCTGCGGCCGGGCCACCTCGGAGTGCCGGGCCGCCCGGCCGCAGTGGCGGGAGATCCGCGCCGACCACTGGGTCGCGTGTTACCACCCCACCCACGAGGAGGCCGGGTGATGAACGACGCGTCGGGCGACGTGCTGCGGGTCCGTGACCTGACCAAGCACTACGCCGGTGGATCCCGGTTGCGCGGCAGCAGCCATCAGGTGCGTGCGGTCGACGGCGTGGACCTGCACATCGCGCCGGGGGAGATCCTCGGCCTGGTCGGCGAGTCGGGCTGCGGCAAGTCCACGGTCGGGCGGTGCGTGACCCGGCTGACCCGCCCGTCCTCGGGCAGCATCGAGCTGCTCGGCACCGAGATCGGCAGGTTGTCGGAGCGGCGGATGCGGCCGCTGCGCCGCGACGTGCACATCGTCTTCCAGGACCCGTACTCGTCGCTGAACCCGAGGATGACCATCGGCGACATCGTGGCGGAACCGTTGCGCCAGCAGGGTTTGCGGTCGCGGCGCGAACGTGGGCGCGAGGTCGGCGACATGCTGGAACGGACCGGCCTGCGCGCACAGACGGCGTCCCGGTACCCGCACGAACTGTCCGGTGGCCAGCGACAGCGCGTGGCACTGGCGCGGGCCCTGATCCGGCGGCCCAAACTGGTCGTCGCCGACGAGCCGGCATCCGCACTGGACGTCTCGGTGCAGGCGTCGATCCTCAACCTGCTGCTGGAACTGCGTCAGCAGCTGAACTTCTCGTGCCTGTTCATCTCGCACGACCTGTCCGTGGTGGAGTTCATCAGCGACCGGATCGCGGTGATGTACCTGGGCCGGATCGTGGAACTCACCACGCGGGAACAACTGTTCACGTCACCACAGCATCCCTACACGCAGGCGCTGCTGTCGGCGGCCCCGGTGCCGGACCCGATCGCGGCACGGGACCGGGTGGTGCTGCACGGCGACCTGCCGAGCGCGGCAGCGGTACCGACCGGTTGCCGGTTCCACACGCGGTGCCCGGTGGCTGTGGACCGCTGCCGGACCGACGATCCCGCCCTGACCGACGTGACGGCGCGGGACCATCTCGTCGCCTGTCACCTCGTCGACCCGGTCACCGGCGGCCCGGACATCTCGGCCGCGAGAGTCGCCCACGACGTCTGACCGCCTACTCGACCCGCCGAACCAGGTTGCCGAGCGCCAGCACCCGATAGCTCTCGGTGAGCAGTTCGCGGATCTCGGGCCAGTCGACGGTCGGTGCGAACACCATGTTCACCACGTCGGTGCCCCAGCCCGCGCGGTAGAACGGGAAGCCCATCGAGGTGAGGGCGTGGAACTCCTCGCCCGCCGCCCGGAACTGGATCACGGTGGCCACGCCGCCCGACTCGGCGACCCGGCCGGACACGGGCAGTTCACCGGTGGGTACGGGCCGGGCGTGGACGAAGGTGCGTTTGCGGATGCGCCAGCGGACACCGACCCACGCGGGTTCCTCGTACGCCTGGGGCAGGCCGGCGCAGATCGGCCGGAGACCGGCGAGTATCCAGGACGGCACATCCTCGTACTCGGGCATCGGCCGCTCCCTCGACGCGGCGAGCCTACCAAGTGAAACACCGTTGCCGATGTCCCAAGATCATGGAAGATGCTGGCATGCGTCCGTTCCGTTTCCTGGCAACCGCCGATGGCAACCTCGGCGTGGCCGACATGACCCAACTGGCTCGCAAGGCCGAGGCCATCGGCTGCTCGGCGTTCGTCTGGCCGGACCATCTGATGGGGTACGCCCCGCTGCCGCTGCTGGCCGCGATCGCGGCGTCGACCGAGCGGTTGCGGGTGGGCACTTTCGTGCTGAACGTCAATCTGCGTCATCCTGGCGTGCTCGCCCAGGAACTCGCCACGGTGGACGCGCTGTCCGGTGGCCGGCTGGAGATCGGCATCGGTGCCGGCTGGAACAAGCCCGAGTACGACGCCATCGGCATCCCCTTCGAACCGGTCGGTGTCCGGATCAAGCAGCTGACCGAGGCGATCGCGATCCTGAAGGGCTGTTTCGGCGAGGGGCCCTTCTCCTTCGCGGGCGAGTACTTCACGATCACCGACCACCAGGACACACCCAAGCCCGCACAGCGTCCGCACCCGCCGTTGTTTCTGGGTGGCGGCGGCAAGCGCCTGTTGACGTTGGCCGGGCGGGAAGCCCAGATCGTCGGTCTGGCGCCCCGGCTGGTGCAGGGCGAGCGGCCCCGCCTCGAACCATGGAGCATCACGGCGGCGGCCACCGAGGAAAAGCTCGGCTGGGTGCGGGACGCTGCCGGCGACCGCTTCGACGACATCGAACTCAACACGTACCCCAGCGGTGGGCCGACGGTCATCACGAATGACCCGCGCACCGAGGCGGGCCGCCGTGCCGACCGCATCCGCGAGCGGACCGGCGTCGAGCTGACGGTTGACGAGGTCCTGGACTCGCCGCACGTGTTCGTCGGCAGCGTGCGGGACCTGACGGCCAAGTTCGTCGACCTGCGGGAGCGGTTCGGCATCAGCTCGTTCATGATCGACGACCTGGACGCCCTGGCACCGGTGGTGGAGGAGCTTGCCGGTCGGTGACCCCGCACTGATCTGGCAGGCAGTCAAGCAGTTTCGAAGGTGACATTCCGCCGGTCAAACTGCCGGTGCCAGATCCCGGATCGGCTGTTAGCATAGGCTAACCTACAGCGCCGGCTCGGAGGAGTTCGTCATGTACGTGTGCATCTGCGCGGCAGTGACCGACTGCCAGGTGCGGGCGTGTATCGCTGCCGGGGCGGCCACCGTCGAGGAGATCGGCGAGCGGTGCCAGGCCGGGACGGGGTGCGGCAGCTGCCTGGACGGGTTGGACACCATGTTGGAGGAACAACCCGTTCGTGAACGCGCTGCCTGACGATGATCGGTGATCAAGGTGGCAGGCTTGCCACCTCGGCGGTACGCTGCCGCTGATTTTCGGTTATCGGAGGTGCAGGTGCGCGGCGACAGTGACGTGATCGCGCTGCTCAACGAGCAGTTGACCAGTGAACTCACGGCGATCAACCAGTATTTTCTGCACTCGAAGATGCAGGCCAACTGGGGTTTGACGAAGCTGGCAGAGCACACCCGTGCGGAATCGATCGAGGAGATGCGGCACGCAGAGCTGCTGACCGATCGCATTCTGTTCCTGGAGGGGCTGCCCAACTTCCAGCGCCTGTTCTCGGTGCGTGTCGGCCAGACGGTCAAGGAGCAGTTCGAAGCGGATCTCGCCGTCGAGGTCGAGGTGGTGGACCGGCTCCGGCCGGGTATCGCGATGTGCCGCGACAAGGGTGACATCACCACGGCGAAGCTGTTGGAGACGCTGTTGGCGGACGAGGAGCACCACATCGACTACCTCGAAACCCAGCTCGAACTGATGACCAGGCTGGGTGAGCAGCTCTACCTGGCGCAGCTCGTGGATCGGCCGCCCACAGTCGGCTGACAGCCGTCAGGTGAGGCCGAGCGCTGGCAGGCATTCCGGGACGCCGACCAGTTCGATGTCATCGCGTCGGACCTGATCCCAGGCGTCTCGGGTCAGCCGCCAACGCTGGATAGCCGCTGCCTCGCCGCGGCGGGTGTCCCAGTCGAAGCCGTTCGGCTCGTAGCCCAGCGCCCGGGACACGTGATTGGACGCCTGGTTGTCGGTGAAGGCGTCACTCCCGGCCTCACGTGCGTTCAACCCGGCGAACGCCAGGTGCAGGATGGCCGCGCGCATCTCCTTGCCGATCCCGCGCCCACGCCGGTCGGGCGCCAGCCACGAGAACGTGGCGACCGTCCCGAACTTGGTGAACTGCGAGCCGGACAGGGTCTGCTCGCCGATCGCCACACCATCCACCAGCACGACGAAGTACAGCCGCCAGAAGTCCGGCTCGACGCGAGCCCGTCCGCGCCAGATGCTCCGCAGCCACTGCCACTCGCGGTCCGGGCTGTCCGCGTACAACGACATCGGGTCGTCGAACGGTCATGGTGGGGCATCGGCGACGCCGGCGCGGACGATCGGGACCAGCTGTTCCAGCAGCTCGTCCGTTGCCCCGGCCAACGTCAGCCGCGGTGTCCGTACCTGAAGGTTCAGCGGCGGGTACGTGTTGATCACACCGGGACCGTAGTGCGGACTGACACCGGGCGCATCCGACTTTGCACCGTGTGCGAGCGTCGCGTCTGTCCGACTCGTGCACGAACGGGAGGTCACGGCCGGTTCGTGTTGCGACTCGGCAGAGCCAGGCGTTTCCTCAGGACACAAAGGGAAGCGATGAAAGGAATTCCCACAATGACCGGAAATCGTGTTGTCGTCTATCAGGGTGCCGGGAAGGTCGGCATCGAGGAGATCGACTATCCCAAGCTCGAACTGCCGGATGAAGTGACAAACGGATTGGGGATCAAGCAGCAGGCACCACACGCGGTAATCCTGAAGATCGTGACGACGAACATCTGTGGCAGCGACCAACACATGGTGCGTGGACGCACCACAGCGCCGGTCGGTCAGTCCCTCGGCCACGAGATTCTCGGTGAGGTCGTCGAGACGGGTGACGACGTACTGTTCGTCAAACCCGGTGACATCTGCTCGGTGCCGTTCAACATCGCCTGCGGGCGTTGCCGGATGTGCAACGAGGGCAAGACCGGCGTCTGCCTCAACGTCAACCCGGCGCGCGCCGGTGCCGCTTATGGCTACGTGGACATGGGCGGCTGGATCGGTGGGCAGGCCGAGTACGTGATGGTGCCCTTCGCCGACTTCAATCTGCTGAAGTTCCCCGACCGGGACGAGGCCATGGCCAAGGTCATGGACCTGACCATGCTGTCGGACATCTTCCCGACCGGCTACCACGGCGCCTACACGGCGGGTGTGACCACCGGTTCGACCGTCTACGTCGCAGGCGCGGGCCCGGTCGGGCTCGCCGCGGCGCACTCGGCACAGCTGCTCGGTGCCGCCGTCGTCATCGTGGGCGACATGAACGCCGAACGGCTGGCGCAGGCCCGCAGTTTCGGCTGTGCGACGGTGGACCTGACCCAGGACGCCGAGCTGCCGGACATGATCGAGCAGATCGTCGGTGAACCCGAGGTCGATGCCGCCGTCGACGCGGTCGGCTTCGAAGCGCGTGGTCACGGCGCCAACGCGGCCGAGGCGCCGGCGACGGTGCTCAACGACATGATGACCGTGGCCAGGGCCGGTGCCGCGATGGGCATTCCCGGTCTGTACGTCACCGGTGACCCGGGCGGCGTCGACGAGAACGCGAAGGTCGGCCAGATCGGCGTCAAACTCGGTCTCGGCTGGGCGAAGTCGCACTCGTTCACCACAGGTCAGTGCCCGGTGAAGCGGTACAACCGGCAGTTGATGAACATGATCCTCAGCGGCAAGGCGGAGATCGCGCGGGCGGTCAACGCGACCAGGATCAGCCTGGACGACGCGGCGGACGGCTACCACGACTTCGATCGTGGAGCCGCCAAGAAGTACGTCATCGATCCGCACGGCAGCGTCGCGGCGTGACAGCAGGTCACCACTGAGCCTGTGACCAGCCGCGGGCTCAGTGGTCCCTCGGGCGGGATGCCGGGGACCGGCCGGTAGCGTCGTCGGCGTGGATGGGGACGACACCGCAGACACCGCCGCCCGACTCGGGGTGCCGGTCGATGAGGTCGACCGCGTGCGCCGGTTCGCAGGCGACCTGCCGTCGGCTCCGCTGCCGGGCAAGGCCGGCGTGCCGGCGATGCTGACCCGATTGGCGGTGCTGCCGGACGCCGCCGCCGAGATCATGGCGGGCTGGCCAGATCCCGGATCTCCACTGTGGACGCTGGAGCTGCGGTGGCTGCTGGATCGCTCGATCGCGCTGGTGCGCGCCGATCTCGGTGGCCACGGCTGGCTTCCGCCCGGTCCGGCGCTGCCGCGCGACCGGGGTCCCGCCTGGCGGCATCTCTATGTCTACGCGTATCTGGCCATGGTCGACGTCGTCCGCGGGTACCACCGCGACCACGGCATCGCCGACGCCGTGTCGTGGGCGACTCTGGCCGACCTTGGCCGCAACCTCGACGTCGACCGGCGGATGCACGGCGAGGGCTGGCCGATCATGCAGAGCTGGCTGACGTTGCACGCGCGCGGCAGTGTGTACGAGTTGGGCAGACTCCAGCACGAGCGCGGGGGGACCGCCATCGGCTTGCACATTCCCGAGTCGGGGCCGTTGACCCCGGATTCGATCACCGCTTCCCTTGACCAGGCCCGAATATTCTTCCCCCGGCATTTTCCCGATGAGCTATATACGGCGTTCTCCTGCGGTTCGTGGCTGTTGGACCCACAGCTACGGGAATATCTGCCGCCGGACTCCAACATCGTCCGCTTCCAGCGCAGGTTCGAACTGGAGCCGTACGCGGAGCCGGAGGGAGTGGACTGTGATGTCGAGGTGCTGCGGTTCGTGTTCCGCACGCTGACCACGCCGCTGGACCAGTTGCCGCGCCGTACCGTGCTCCAGCGCGCGATCGTCGATCACCTGAAAGCCGGTCGCCACTGGCGTTGGCGCAGGGGTCGCTGTCCGATCTAGCCCACTGTCCGTAGTCGAACCGTTGCGGGTACAGCATTTTCATTACGTGAATCGGTTCGGGCACGGAACGATCAGGTGTAACCCGGCCGGCTTCGTTGACACCCCAGTTGGCGCGTCACGACAATCCGACGCGTGTACACGGTGCGGCAGGTCCTCGTTCCGTTCGCCGGCGAGGGTGCGGGCGTCGCCGAGCTGACCTGGGGGCAGGTGGGGTTCTGGCAGGGCATGGCCGACGGCGACCGCTCCCTGACCATGGGTGGTGTCTCACCGCCGCGCCCCGGCATGACCGTCGAGCAGGTCGCCGCCGACCTGGGTTACCTCGTCGGCCGCCATCAGGCCCTGCGTACCCGGCTGCGCATGACCGACGACCCGTTCCGGCCGAAGCAGGTCTGTTCGACCGACGGTGAAGTGGCGCTGGAGGTCGTCGAGGTGACCGACGAGGATCCGGCGATGGTTGCCGACACACTGCGAATCCAGTACGAGGAGCGGAAGTTCGACTACGAACACGAGTGGCCGGTGCGCATGGCGGCGATCGTCGCCGACGGCGCGGTGACCCACGTTGTCGCGGTCTACCTCCATCTTGCGATCGACGCGTCGGCGTTGGAGGTGCTGGTCGCCGACCTGGCGGCGCGCGATCCGGATGCGTTGCCAGGCCCGGTCACCGCGATGCAACCGGTGGAACAGGCGGCACAGCAACAGACCACGGCGGCACGACGGGCCAACATCGCGTCACTGCGCCACCTGGAACGCGTGCTGCGCACGGTGAGCACGACCCGGTTCGGTCCGCCGAAATACGGTACGGACATGGCGTTCCGGGTGATCCGCTACCAGTCACCCGCGACCGCCGCCGCGATCCACGTGGTGGCGACACGCGCGGAAACCAACACGTCGTCGGTGCTGATCGCGTGCTTCGCCGTCGGCCTCGCGCGTTTCACCGGTGTCAACCCCGTCCTGGCGATGCTGTTGGTGAGCAACAGGTTCCGACCCGGTTTCGCCGAGTCGGTCAGCCCGGTCGTGCAGCTGAGCCCGTACATGATCGACGTTGCCGACGCAACGCTGGGTGAGGCCGTCACCAGGGCGACAGCCAGCGTGTTCAACACGTACAAGACCGCCTACTACGATCCGTTCCAGCAGGACGAGGTCGTCGACCGGGTCAACGCCGAACGCGGCGAGGACATCGACTTGTCCTGTTTCTACAACGATCGACGCATGACCGACCGCGGCCCGCAGGCAGGTCCACTGCCCACAGCGGACGAGATCCGCGCCGCCCTGCCACTTTCCCGGTACGAGTGGGAGTACGAACCCGACATCCCGCAGCGCAAGCTGTACGTCAACGTCGGCGAGGTGGACGGCGCCATCGAGTTCGTGATGTCCGCCGACACGCGTTATTTCAGCGAGCAGGACATGATCGACGTGCTGCGGGACATGGAGGCGGTCGCCGTCGAAACAGCGCTCGACCCGTCGGCACCGACCGGCGTGACCGAATCCGTAGCGACGCCGGTGTGAGCCCGATCACCGTTTCCGTGTTGTCAATGATTCGAACCAAGTTGTCCGCTGTCCGGGTTTCCTGGCCGGTCGGAATTCGAGCCGTAATGGGACCTGTAGGCACGTCGACTGGTTTACTCAAGGTGTTCGCCGGTAACGGCGAATTGTTCGCCCGTGTCGAATGCCCTGCAGGAGAGGGGGTGCACATTATGCGCAGCGTCAAGTCGGCCCGTATGGTCATCAAGTAATCCGGTCCAGACGAACGTGTCTCCGCGCGGCGGGGGCTGATGGGGGTGGGGCCGCTCTGCGCGCCACCCCCATCCGGCGTTCAGCTGGGCTTCAGGTCGGAGATGATCTCGTGGGCGGCTCGCCGGCCCTCCTCGGCGCCACCCTCCATGTAGCCCTGGAAGTCCACCGAGCAGTGCTCACCCGCGAAGTGCACGTTGCCCTGCCGGACGCCCTCGTAGCCTGCGAAGTGCTGCGTGTAGTGGGTGGGCCAGTACGAGTACGCGCCGAACGAGAACGGGTTCAGGTACCACGTGGACATCAGCGCCTTGCCGTTCCACAGCGCGGTGATACCGGGGTAGACCGGCTCGATCTGGCTCAGGAAGCGGCGTGCGTAGTGCGCGGTCTTCGGGTCGTCGGCGGTGAGGAACGGCCGATCCGGGGTGAACGAGTGTGCGATGCCACCGCCGGTGTAGTCGACCAGGATGCCCTGTGTGCCCGGCTGCGCGCGGGTGACGTCCCAGGTGTTCTGGTAGCCGGTGTCCGCGTAGGTCTGGCCGGTCGACCGACCCGGCCAGGCGCCGGTCTTGTTCCACAACCGCTTGTCGAACTGGAGTTGGAGCTTTCCGTTGACGCCCATCGGCATGGCGGCATAGGTCGCCCTCTTGCGCGCGTCGAACCGCGCACGGGAGAAGTCGATGCGCTTCATGACCCCCAGCGGTACGGCGAGGATCGTGTGATCGGCGGTGATCGTCCTGGTGGTGCCCCGCGAGGAGAACGTCAGCAGCTGGGTGTCGTCGTTCTGGACCGCGAGGGAGACCAGCCGCCAGCCGTGCCGGACGGTGCCGGCGGGCAGTGCCGCCGCGATGGCTCTCGGCAACTGCTGGTTGCCACCCCGGATGTGGAAGCGCTCGTCGCTGGTGCCGAAGATGTCGAATTCGTCGGAATCCGGTTGGAAGCCGATCAGGCCGATCATGCCGAGTGAGGACTGCTGTGTGGTCTCGGCGCCGAATTCGATGTTGTAGGCCACGTCCATCAGTTTGCCGAAATTGCCGCGGTGCCCGCCCGGCACCCGCGTCTCGATCCATTCGTACGTGGTCATGTTGGACAGCGCGATACCGGCGGCTGTGTTGTCCGCGTCGAAGGTGACCGGATACGTGAACGTGTCCAGGTCCTTCTGTAATGCGTTGAAAACCGGTCCGAAGTCGGCGACCGCCTGCTCGAACGGGTAGTACTGCCCGTCGAAGAAGTAGGTGTCGGTGCTGCCCTTGGGTTCCGCGGCATGCAGGTCGTCCAACGGCAGGCCGAAGCGCCGCGCCAGATGCTTGATCACCGTGTGGTCGGTGTCGATGAGTTCGCCACCCCACTCGGACACCTGGCCGGAGTCCCAGTACGAACCGGACTTCGAGGAGAACATCCGGCCGCCGATCCGCCCGTTCGCCTCGTACACCGTGGCCGCGATCCCGTGGTCGGCCAGCCGCAGTGCCGCCGCCAGTCCGCTGATGCCGGCACCGACGATCGCGATCCGAAGTGGTTGTGCCGCCATCGCCCGCGCCGGGAACGCGGCGCCGGTGCCCAGGACCACGGCGCCCGCGCCGGCAGCGGCTCCCATGGCGAGGAACTCGCGTCGCCTGATCCGGTGTCGCGTCGCCTGGCGCGTCTCGAAATGTCTGCCGTTGTCCCGATCGGCGAACATCTTCCCGATCATCCGAGCGAGCTGGGTCCTGGCCATGTCGCGATCTCCCATCGGGGTTCGACCGGCACTCTGCGTTGGGCGCCCGACGACTGTAGCCAGATCGGTGGCCGTTTTCGAGGACTGTTGGACTGATTGGTCGCTTACGCCTTTAGTGTGTCCGAGGGCTATGCGAATTCGCACGCCGACCTGATCGAGACCCACGCCGGGAGTCGGCCATGACCACGCCCACCACGCCATCACGTGCCGTCGCCGAGCCGACCGAGCCGGTGCCCCACCGCTGGGTCGTCTGGGTCGTGCTGGCCAGTGTCGGGCTGTGGGCCGGCTTCTTCGGACCGATCCAGGTGCTGCTCGCCCAGCAGACCCAGGCCATCTCGCCCGACCACAAGGAAGCCGCGCTGGCGCTGGTCACCGGAGTGGGCGCGGCTGTCTCGATGGTGCTCAACCCGATCTGGGGTGCCTTCTCCGACCGCACCACCCTGGTCGCCGGGCGGCGACTGCCCTGGGTCATCGGTGGAGTCGTCGGGGGATCGCTGGCGATGCTCCTGCTGTCCGGCGCCGGCTCGATCTGGGTGCTGGTACTGGCGTGGGCGCTGGCCCAGGGTTCGCTCAACGCCGTACTGGCCGCGCTCACCGCGACGGTCCCCGACCAGGTGCCGGTCCGGCAGCGGGGCGGAGTCGGCGCCTGGCTGGCGATCGCGCAGACGCTCGGGGTGGTGCTCGGCTCGGGCATCGCGGCCGTCACGGGAAGCATCGCGGCCGGGTATTTCGTGCTGCTCGCGGTGCTGGTGGTGACCGCGATTCCCTACGTTCTGGACTCCCGCGACATCCCGCTGCCCCGGGAGTTGCGGCCCGCGTTCGACTGGGGCCGCTTCGTGCGCGGCTTCTGGGTCTCGCCGCGCGCCAATCCCGACTTCGGCTGGGCCTGGATCACCCGGTTCCTGATGAACTTGGGCAACGCCATCCTGATCCTGTATCTGCTGTTCTTCCTTGAGGACGCGATCGGCCTGTCCGTGGACTCGGCGAAGACCACGGTCTTCACCCTGACCGCCGTCTACGGGGTGTGCACCGTGGTCACCGCCATTGCCGGTGGTTACTGGTCGGACCGCATCGGCCGCCGCAAGCCGCTGGTCGTCTGGTCGGGCCTGATTGCCGCGACCGCGTTGTTGCTGTTCGCCTTCGTGCACACCATCGCGGCGGCGTACATCGGTGCGGTCATCCTCGGTGTCGGGTTCGGCGCCTACTCCGCGGTCGACTTCGCGCTGATCACGCAGGTGCTGCCGGCCGCCGAGGCCAGGGCCAAGGACCTGGGTGTCATCAACATCGCGAACGCCCTGCCGCAGGTGCTCGCACCACCGATCGCGGCGGCGATCCTGGCGCTCGACCTCGGGTACGCCGGGCTGTACATCGCAGCGGCCGCGACGACCGTCGCCGGTTCGGTCCTGGTGCGCATGATTCGCTCGGTCGCCTAGGGCGTGTTTCACAAGTGAACCACGCCCTAGTAGTCGTAGAAGCCGGCACCGGTCTTCTTGCCCAGCCGTCCTTCGGCGACCAGTCGCAGGAGGATCGCGGGCGGCTGGTACTGCGCGGAGCCGGAGCGCTCGACCATGCTCCTGAGGTTGTTCAGCCGAGCGTCCAGGCCGACCAGATCGGCCAGTTCGAGCGGCCCCATCGGATGCCCGTAGCCCAGTCGCAGCGCCTTGTCGATGTCGGCGGCCGACGCGACACCCTCCTCCAGGATGCGCATCGCCTCGTTGCCGAGCAACAGGCCAAGTCGGCTGGTGATGAAGCCAGGCACGTCGCGGACCAGCACCGGGTCCTTGCCGAGCGCCAGCGCGAGTGCGCGCGCGTCGGCGACCGTGGTGTCGCTCGTGGCCGCCCCGACGACGATCTCCACCAGCGCCATCCGGTGGGCCGGGTTGAAGAAGTGCATCCCGACGACCCTGGGGGACCCACCCGCTGCCTCGGCGAGGGCGGTGACGCTCATGGTCGACGTGTTGGTCGCGAGCAGGGCGGCAGGCGGCGCCAGTGCGGCCAACCGCGCGAACAGTTCACGCTTGATGGTGTCCACCTCGGGCACGGCCTCGATCACCACCGCGGCACCGGCAACCGGTACCTCGATGTCACGGCTGGAGTGCAGCGCGCCGAGACCGGCATCGGACAGGGCACCGTCCCGCGTGGCACGACGCTCGACCTCGGCGCACACGGTGGCCAGGACATCACCGTCGACATCGACGATCGTCGTGTCGTAGCCCGCTCGGACCGCGACGGTCGCGATGCCGCGACCCATCGTGCCGGCGCCGATCACGACGAGTCCGGTCATGTGCCGACCTCCTCTGTTGTGGCGCGCAGCCGCGCACGATCGATCTTGCCACTCGTGGTGCGGGGAAGTGCGGCGACGTAGCGGATCGCCCTCGGGTAGGCGTGTGCCCCGACCCGCGCCCGGACGTGGCCCTGCAACGCCCGGGTCAGATCGTCATCGGCGGCGACACCGTCGTGCAGGCGGACGAAAGCGGTCACGGTCTCGCCTCGCGCGCTGTCCGGCAGCCCGACCACGGCGCACTCGGCGACACCCGCGTGCGCGAGCACGGCGGACTCGATCTCCACCGGCCCGAGTCGATAGCCGCCGCTCTTGATGATGTCGTCGGACCGGCCGTGAAAGAACAGTTGTCCGTGCTCGTCG
>DASUJK010000416.1:0-16763 GCA_036279295.1 Pseudonocardiaceae bacterium
ACCACAGCGTCGAACCGCTCGCGCAGCCGCGCCACGGACAGGTCACCACGCCGACGGCCGCCGACCTCGCAGCCGGTGACGAACTTCGTGCCCTCGGCGCGCAACTGGGCCAGCCGCCGGTCCAGTACCGACTTCTCCATCTTGAACTCGGGGATGCCGTAGCGCAGCAGGCCGCCGAGCCGGTCGTCCCGCTCGTAGACGGTGACCTCGTGGCCCGCCCTGGTCAGCTGCTGGGCGGCGGCCAGCCCGGCCGGCCCCGAACCGACGACGGCCACCTTCTTTCCCGAGACCACAGTGGACGGACGGGGCTCGACGAGACCGTTGTCCCAGGACAGATCCGCGATCGCCTGCTCGACCCGCTTGATGGCGACCGCACCACCGGCGTCCGGCGAGATCGCCAGCACACAAGCGCTCTCGCACGGCGCCGGGCACAGCCGGCCGGTGAACTCGGGGAAGTTGTTGGTCGCGTGCAGCCGCTCGCTCGCCTGCGCCCAGTCGTCCCGACGGACGAAGTCGTTCCACTCCGGGATCAGGTTGCCCAGCGGGCAACCCGCGCTGCCGCTGTGGCAGAACGGGATGCCACAGTCCATGCACCGGGCCGCCTGCGTGCGCACCTGGCCGACCCGCTCCGGCGTTGGCAGGCCCCGGTACACCTCGTGCCAGTCGCCGGTCCGGTCCGCGGCGACGCGCTTCGGGTGGTCCTTGCGCTGGTACTTCATGAATCCGCTCGGGTCAGCCACGGGTCGCCTCCATGATCGCCTCGTCCACGTCGCGACCTTGCGCCCGTGCCAGCCGTTCCGCCTCCAACACCCGCTGATAGTCCCTGGGCAGGACCTTCGTGAACGCCGCCGACCTGCGCGGCCAGTCGCCAAGCAGTGATGCCGCGATCGCCGACCCGGTCAGCTCGTGGTGGGTGGCCACGACCTCCCGCAGCCAGCGCAGGTCATCCGAGCCGGGCCGCTCCAGGTCCACCATCTCCTGGTTGACCAGCGCCGGGTCGAGATCCAGCACGTAGCCGACGCCACCGGACATACCGGCCGCCAGGTTGCGCCCGGTTCCGCCGAGCACCACGGCCCGGCCACCGGTCATGTACTCGAACGCGTGGTCGCCGACACCCTCACAGACGGCCAGGACACCCGAGTTGCGTACGCAGAACCGCTCGCCGACCCGGCCACGCAGGAACAGCTGGCCGCCGGTGCCGCCGTAGCCGATCACGTTGCCGGCGATGACCTGGTTCTCCGCGGCGAACGGCGCGTCCGGGTGTGGCCGCACGATGATCCGGCCACCGGACAGGCCCTTGCCGACGTAGTCGTTGGCGTCGCCGATCATGTCCAGCGTGATCCCGCGGGGCAGGAACGCGCCGAGCGACTGGCCCGCGGAGCCGGTCAGCGTGATGTGGATCGTGTCGTCGGGCAGGCCCTGACCGCCGTAGCGCCGGGTCACCTCGGCACCCAGCAGCGTGCCGACCGTCCGGTTCACGTTGCGTACCGGCAGGTCCAGCCGCAACTGGTGGGCATCCTCAAGGGCCGCCTCGGCCAGCTGGATCAACGTGCGGTCCAGCGCGTGCTCCAGGCCGTGCTCCTGCTCGCGCACCTTGCGCTTGGCCGACGTGTACCGGCTGTCCGGCTGTACGAACACCGACGTGAGGTCCAGCCCACCGGTCTTCCAGTGCTCGACGGCCTTGTCCACGTCCAACAGCTCGCTGTGCCCGATCGCGTCGTCCATTGTGCGGAAGCCGAGGTCGGCGAGTAGTTCGCGGACCTCCTTGGCGACGAACCGGAAGTAGTTCACCACGTGCTCGGCCTGGCCGGTGTAGCGCTTGCGCAGCTCCGGATTCTGCGTGGCCACGCCGACCGGACACGTGTCCAGGTGGCACACCCGCATCATCACGCAGCCGGCCACCACCAGCGGCGCCGTGGCGAAACCGTACTCCTCGGCACCGAGCAGCGCAGCGATCAGGACGTCCCGGCCGGTCTTCATCGCGCCGTCCACCTGCACGGTGATCCGGTCACGCAAACCGTTGAGCAGCAACGTCTGCTGGGTCTCGGCCAACCCGATCTCCCACGGCGTGCCGGCGTGCTTGAGCGAGTTCATCGGCGACGCGCCGGTGCCGCCGTCGTGGCCGGAGATGAGCACCACGTCCGCGTGTGCCTTGGAAACGCCTGCCGCGACCGTGCCGACGCCCAGCTCGCTGACCAGCTTCACGTGCACCCTGGCGTGCTCGTTGGCGTTCTTCAGGTCGTGGATCAGCTGGGCCAGGTCCTCGATGGAGTAGATGTCGTGGTGCGGCGGCGGTGAGATCAGGCCGACTCCGGCCGTGGAGTGCCGTGTGCGCGCGATCCACGGGTACACCTTGTAACCGGGCAGCTGGCCGCCCTCGCCGGGCTTCGCGCCCTGCGCCATCTTGATCTGGATGTCCGTGGCGTTCACCAGGTACTCACTGGTCACGCCGAACCGGCCGCTGGCCACCTGCTTGATCGCGGAACGCCGCTTCTCGTCGTAGAGCCGGTCGGTGTCCTCGCCGCCCTCCCCGGTGTTGGACCGGCCGCCGAGCTGGTTCATCGCGATGGCAAGGGTTTCGTGGGCCTCGGCGGAGATCGAGCCGTACGACATGGCGCCGGTGTTGAACCGGGACAGGATCGACTCGACCGACTCGACCTCGTCCAGCGGCACCGGTTCGCGGTCGGAGTTGCGGAAGCCGAACATCCCGCGCAGCACACCGCCCTCGCGGTAGAGCCGGTGCACCTCGTCGGTGTAGCGCCGGTAGACGTCCTCCTGGCCGGTCTTTGTCGCGTGCTGCAACAGAAACACGGTCTCCGGCGTGAACAGGTGCAGCTCGCCGTCCCTGCGGTAGGCGTACTCACCGCCGACGTCCAGCCGCTGGTGCACGCGGTCGGTCGGGTTGTCCGGGTAGGCCCTGCGGTGCCGCCGGGCGACCTCCTCGGCCAGCACTTCCAGCCCGACCCCGCCCAGCTTGGAGCTGGTGCCGGTGAAGTACTCGTCCAGCAGCGGCTGGGCCAGGCCGAACGACTCGAACACCTGGGCCGCCGTGTACGCGCCGACCGTCGAGATGCCCATCTTCGACATGATCTTGAGGACACCCTTGACCAGGGCGCCGACGTAGTTGCGTACCGCGCTTGGCGCGTCCCCGCTGGTGATCGCGCCGTGCGCGTGCAGGTCCTCGATCGTCTCGAAGGCCAGGTACGGGTTCACCGCGGCGGCACCGTAACCGAGCAGCAGCGCGATGTGATGGACCTCGCGGGCGTCGCCGGACTCCACGACCAGGGCGACCCGCAGCCGCTCCTTCGTGCGCACCAGGTGGTGGTGCACCGCCGACACCAGCAGCAGCGACGGGATCGGCGCCAGCCGGTGGTCGGAGTCGCGATCGGACAGCACCAGCGTGCGGGCGCCGGCCGCGATCGCCTCGGACGCCTCCCTGCGGACCCGCTCGATCGCCTTGGCCAGAGCCTCGCCGCCGCCGTCCACCTCGTAGAGGCCGGACAGCACCGTGCACGCGAAGCCGGGCAGGTCGCCGTCGTCGTTGACGTGGATCAGCTTGGCCAGCTCGTCGTTGTCGATGACCGGGCAGGGCAGCTGGATGTGCCGGCACGACGCGGGGCCGGGCTCCAGCAGGTTCTGCTCGGGACCCATGATCCGGGCCACCGACGTGACGATCTCCTCGCGGATCGCGTCCAGCGGCGGATTGGTCACCTGCGCGAAGTTCTGCTTGAAGTACTCGTAGAGCAGCCGGGATCGCTGGGACAGCACGGCAGGCGGCGTGTCCGAACCCATCGAGCCGATCGGCTCTGCGCCCTTCTCCGCCATCGGCGTGAGCAGGATGCGCAGTTCCTCCTCGGTGTAGCCGAAGGTGAGCTGGCGGCGCAGCACCGACTCGTGCGTCTGCACGACGTGCTCGCGCTCGGCCAGGTCGGCCAGCTGCAGGAGGCCGGCGTGCAGCCACTCGTCGTAGGGCAGCTGCCCGGCCAGCGCGCTCTTGATCTCGTCGTCGTCGACGATCCGGCCCCGCACGGTGTCGACGAGGAACATCCGGCCCGGTTGCAGCCTGCCCTTGGCGATCACCTGGTCCGGCGGCACGTCCAGCACCCCGGACTCACTGGCCAGCACCACCCGGTCGTCAGCGGTGTACCACCAGCGGGCCGGGCGCAGGCCGTTGCGGTCCAGGACGGCGCCGACGAGGATGCCGTCGGTGAACGTCACACAGGCCGGGCCGTCCCACGGCTCCATCAGGCTGGCGTGGAACTGGTAGAACGACCGGCGCTTCGGGTCCATCGTGGCGTGGTTCTCCCACGCCTCCGGGATCATCATCAGCACCGCGTGCGGCAGGCTGCGCCCGCCGAGGTGCAGCAGTTCCAGGACCTCGTCCAGGGACGCCGAGTCCGACGCGTCCGGGTCGCACACCGGGAACAGCCGGGCCAGGTCACCGGGCAGCAGATCGGACTCCAGCAGCGCCTCGCGGGCGCGCATCCGGTTGCGGTTGCCGCGGATCGTGTTGATCTCGCCGTTGTGCGCCACGTAGCGGTAGGGGTGGGCCAGTGGCCAACTGGGGAACGTGTTGGTGGAGAACCGACTGTGCACCACCGCGATCGCACTGACCAGGCGCTCGTCGGTGAGATCGGCGAAGAACGCCGGCAGCTGGCCGGTGGTCAGCATTCCCTTGTACACCAACGTGCGCGCGGACAGCGACGGGAAGTACGTGCCGCAGCCTGCCACCCCGCTGTCCCGCTCCGCGCGCTTGCGCAGACAGAACGTCAGGCGGTCCAGGGCGATGCCGGCCGGCAGCCTGCCGTCCGAACCCGCCGTGCCGGCGACGAACAGCATGGCGAACACAGGCATGACCGACCTGGCGCTCGGCCCTACCTCGGCGGTCTCCGGCGCGGTCGGCACGTCGCGCCAGCCGAGCACCCGCAGGCCCTCCTCGGCGGCGATGCGCTCGACCAGTTCGACGGCCCTGGCGCGGTCCTTGGGTGCACCGGGCAGGAACGCGATGCCTGCCGCATAGGTACTTCCGCCGTCATCGTCCGGCGCCGGCAGGTCGAAGTCGACCTCGGCGCGCAGCAGCTCGTCGGGCAGTTGCAGCAGGATGCCCGCGCCGTCGCCACTCGTGGGTTCCGCCCCGGCGGCACCCCGGTGCTCCAGATTCGCCAGCGCCGTCAACGCGTCCGACACGATCCGGTGCGACCGGCGACCCTTGATGTCGGCAACCATGGCGACACCACAGGCATCACGCTCTGTGGTCGGGTCGTAAAGGCCCTGCGGGCCGGGAATGGCGGAGAAGATCACGGCCAGACCCTCCTCGTCGTCCTCATGGTGGATCCGGGGAACTCAGCCCGGACGGGACGACGGCGGCCCGCGTTTTGTTGACGTGACTCTAACAGGCAGGAAACATTCCGACACCTACGAACGAGTGATCCAGGTCATCCGATGGTAACGAATTGGCTGATCCAGACGATGTCCACGCTACATCAACCGAAAGTTTGGTTGGCTAAGTATACCCGACACCCGCACCTGTCGGATCGTGTTCCCAGGTCACGGGCGGTTCGGTGTAACGTCTGATGGCGATCGGTGACGAAGTCCGGTGTGATCCCGGCGCTGTGCCGCAACTGTGATGACCCCAATCGGGTCGAGCCAGGTCGCGCACCGTTCACGTCAACGCCATCCGCCTCCGGAGCAGGGGCGCGGCGGTCGATCGGCCTGGCCACCGCCCACTCGCGCCGGCCGAGCACCCGAGGACGCCATGCCTGTACCGGTTCGGTTCCGCCGCGTCTCGACTGTCCTGTTTGCCGCGATCTGCTCGATCGGTGTGGTAGCAGGCTGTGCGAGCCACACAGCCTCTACCACGGCAGCACCGAACGAGCCGAAACGCATCGTGTCACTGGACTCCTCCAGCACCGAGATCCTGTTCGCCGTCGGCGCCGGCAAGCAGGTAGTGGCTGTGGACAAGGATTCCGACTACCCGACGAACGCGCCACGGTCCGCCTTGGACACCACCAAGCCGAACGTGGAAGCCATCGCCGCCGACCACCCCGACCTGGTCGTCACCGCCTACGACACCAACGGCTTGGTGAGCGGCCTGCGCAAGATCGGTATCCGCGTACTGGTCGAGCCGGCACCGACCACGGTCGCGGGCGCCTACTCGGTGTGGACGGCGATCGGCAAGGCGACCGGCCACATGCCCGAGGCGCAGGGGCTGGTCGCGTCGACCAAGCAGCAGATCGCGTCGATCGTCGCCGCGGCACCGCGCCCGACGACACCGCTGAGTTACTACTACGAACTCGACCAGACCTACTTCACGGCCACGTCGCACACGTTCATCGGCGCGCTGCTCGGCTTGTTCGGCATGACCAACATCGCCGACCCGGCCGACACGGCGGCATCCGGCGGCTACCCGCAGCTGTCCGCGGAGAAGGTGCTCGCGGCCGATCCGGAACTGGTGTTCCTGGCGGACAGCCAGTGCTGTGGCCAGAATCCGACCACGGTGGCCGCCCGCCCCGGCTGGCACTCGCTGGCCGCGGTACGCGACGGCGGCGTCGTCAGCCTGGACGACGACATCGCCTCCCGGTGGGGGCCTCGGATCGTCGACCTGCTGCGCACGGTCGCCGCGGCGATCGGCAAGGTCACCGTCCATGCCAGCTGATTCGGTTGGGCGGCAACGGATCACACGGCTGCGCCCACTGGTGCTGGCCGGTGCGCTGGTGCTGCTGCTTGCCGTGCTGCTGGGTTCGGTGCTGCTCGGCGCGGTCGACCTGGGCACCGGCCGGGTGCTCGCCGAGGTGTGGGCCGAGCTGACCGGTGGGCACTCGCCGCTGTCCACGCAGGAAACCGCGATCCTGTGGCAGCTGCGGGTGCCCAGGGTGGTGCTCGGTGCCCTGGTCGGCGCGGCGCTGGCCAGTTCCGGCGCCGCGTACCAGGGTGTGTTCCGCAACCCGCTGGCCGACCCGTACCTGTTGGGCGCGGCGGCCGGCGCCGGCATGGCGGCGACCATCGTGGTGGTCGTTTTTCCAGCGGTGGCAGCACAGACCGGTGGCATTGTCGGCCCGCTGCCGTTGGCCGCGTTCGTGGGCGCCATCGGCGGGGTCGCGTTGACGTGGCTGCTCGGCCGGTCCGCCGGTGGGCGTGGCACGGCGACCCTGGTGCTGGCCGGTGTCGCGGTCACGGCGTTCCTGACGGCGGTGCAGACGTTCGTGCAGCAGCTGAACACCGACACGTTGCAGCGGATCTACTCGTGGATGCTCGGTGGGCTGGCGACAACGGGCTGGCACAACGTGCTGTTGGCGATGCCCTACATCGGTGTCGGCGCCGTGGTGTTGTGCGGGTCGGCCAGGCTGTTGGACGTGCTGACCCTCGGCGACGACGAGGCGGCGGCCCTCGGCGTGCGGCCGGCTCGGGTGCGGCTCGCGGTGCTCGGCGCGGCATCACTGGCCACGGCGGGCGCCGTCGCGGTGAGCGGGCTGATCGGGTTCGTCGGGATCGTGGTGCCACACGTCATCCGGCTGCTGTTCGGCGGCAGCTACCGGGTGGTCGTGCCGCTGTCGCTGATCGGCGGCGCCGTCTTCGTGGTCGCGGCCGATGTGGTGGCCAGGACCGTGCTCGCGCCGGCCGAGCTGCCGATCGGCGTGGTCACCGCGTTCACCGGGGCACCGTTCTTCGTGGTGGTGCTGCGGGCCAACCGGGCGCGGCTGCGATGACACTGCGACTGGTGGACGTGAGTGCCGGCTACGGCGGGAAACCCGTGGTGGCCGGTATCTCGGTGACCGTGCCGACCGGGCGGTGGCTGGCCGTCATCGGGCCGAACGGGGCCGGCAAGTCGACGCTGCTGAAGGCCGTCGCCGGGCTCGCCGCGCGGACCGGCTCCCTGTGGCTGGACAACCAGGATCTCGACAAGCTGTCCCATCGGGCCAGGGCGAGGGCGATCGGTTACGCCCCACAGAACCCGGAGTTGCCGCCTGCCCTGACCGTGACCGACTACGTGCTGCTCGGCCGGACGCCGTATCTGCGGCCGCTGGCCACCGAGGGTGCCGCCGATCTCGCCGTGGTCGACGAGGTGCTGGCCAGGCTGGACCTGACCGAGTTGGCCGGGCGGCGGCTGCACGCGCTGTCCGGCGGGGAACGGCAGCGGGCCGTGTTGGCGCGAACCCTGGCGCAGCGCACCGGTTTGCTGCTGCTGGACGAGCCGACCAGCGGGCTGGACATCGGGCACGCGCAGGCGTCGCTGGAACTGCTGGACCGGCTGCGCACCGAGGACGGCACGACCGTGGTCAGCACACTGCACGATCTGACACTGGCCGGGCAGTACGCCGACGAGCTGCTGCTGCTCGACGGCGGTGACGCCGTGGCCGGTGGGCCACCCGCCGAGGTGTTGACGGCGCCGCTGCTGGGCCGGCACTACGGAGCGGCGGTCGAGGTGCTGACCACCAGCGGCGGCCAGGTGGTCGTCGCGCCATTGCGTCCCACCCCCGCAGGCCAGTAGAACAAGGTCATGATCCTCGACCGTTTCCGTCTGACCGACAAGGTGGCCGTCGTGACCGGAGGCGGGCGGGGCATCGGTGCCGCCACCGCCGTCGGGCTCGCCGAAGCAGGAGCCGACGTGGTGATCGCGTCGCGCACCGCGTCCGACCTGGAGGCGGTCGCCGCCCGGATCACCGCCGCCGGCCGGCGGGCGCACGTCGTGGTCGCCGACATGGAGGACCTGGCGCAGGTCGCCGCGCTGGCCACCACGGCCAAGGAGGAGTTCGGGCGACTGGACATCGTGGTGAACAACGTCGGCGGGGCGTTTCCGTGTCCGTTGCTGGACACCACGCCGGAGTTCCTGGAGTCGGCGTTCCATTTCAACGTGACCACAGCGCACACGCTGGTCCGGGCGGCCACCCCATTGCTGCTGGAGCAGGGCGGCGGCTCGATCGTGAACATCTCGTCGGTGATGGGCCGGGTCAGCGGCCGCGGATTCCTGGCCTACGGCACGGTAAAAGCCGCGCTGGCGCACTACACCCGGCTGGCCGCGACCGACCTGGCGCCGCGTATCCGGGTGAACGCCATCGCCGTCGGTTCGGTGGCGACGTCGGCGTTGCAGATCGTGATGGACAACGACGAGATCCGAGGCCGGATGGAGCAGGCGACGCCGCTGCACCGGATCGGTGAGGCGGAGGATGCCGCCGCGACCGTGGTCTACCTGGCGTCGCGGGCCGGTGGCTTTGTCACCGGCAAGGTGCTGGAGGTGGACGGCGGTACCGAGGCGCCGAACCTGAACCTCGGTCTGCCGGACCTGTGACCTACTCCTTGGTGGCCGAGGCTTCTTCGGTTTCCTCGGCCTTCTCGGTCTCTTCCGTTTCGTCGCCTTCCTCATCCACTGTGGACTCGGGCGGGTCGAGTCGCCGCATCCCGCTGTCGTCGTCGGGTGGGATCACCGGATCGACGATGCCGGGGAACGTGGCCGGATCCTCGCGTGGGCCTCGGCTGCGGGCCAGGATGAAGTAGACAACCCCGGCGATGAACAGCAGGGACATCACCCAGACGTTGACCCGTACCCCGAAGATCCGGGTGGCCTCGTCGCTGCGCACCATCTCGATCCAGAACCGGCCGAACGCGTAACCGGCCACGTAGAGCGCGAACGCCCGGCCGTGACCGAGGCGCAGCTTGCGGTCCACCACGACGACGAGCACGGCGATCAACAGGTCCCAGATCAGCTCGTACAGGAAGGTCGGGTGGACGACCTGGAACTGCGAGGTGTTGGTGGCCACGCCGTCCAGTTCGTCGGGCAGGCCGGTGGTCGGGTTGATCCGCTGGAAGATCTCCAGGCCCCACGGCAGCCGGGTCGGGCCGCCGAACAGCTCCTGGTTGAAGTAGTTGCCGAGCCGGCCGATGGCCTGGGCCGTCACGATTCCCGGAGCCACGGCGTCCGCCATGAACGGCAGCGGCACACCCTTGCGGCGGCAGCCGATCCAGGCGCCGAGCGCACCCAGCGCGATCGCGCCGGGGATGCCGAGACCGCCGTCCCAGATCTTCAGCGCGCCGATCGGGTCGTCAGCGGCGCCGAAGTAGCGCCACCAGTCCGTGGCCACGTGGTAGGCGCGCCCGCCGACCAGTCCGAACGGCACGGCCCACACGGCGATGTCGACGACGGTGCCACGTTCGCCACCACGGGCCTGGTAGCGCCGTTCGCCCCACCAGATGGCCACGATGATGCCAACGATGATGCACAGGGCGTAGGCCCGGATCGGGATCGGTCCGAGATGCCAGACACCCTGCGGCGGGCTGGGGATGAAGGCCAGCAACGGTCCTGCGGCGAGGCTCACAGGACCACCGTAACCGGCCGCTGTGAATCGGCTGTCAACGCCCCTGACCGAGGTCGACGGTTACGGCAAACGGCCGAGTCAGGGACAACCGGCCACCGTCCGCGCGGCGTCACCTCCTGGTAACAGTCGCCTTCCAGTTCGAAACAGCTGGCGGAGGCGGGATCCGTGGCGCGGTCGACGAACACCAGGTGGACGGCAAGTGGATCTCCACCGCCATCAGCAACTCGGTACCCCGGTAGTACACGGTGTCGGCACCCGGCTCCGTGACGGCGAGATCGGGAATGAGGAGCCGAGAACCGTTGAGCACGACATCCACGCCGGGCAGCAGTTCACAACCTGCTGGAATCGCGCCGTCCCAGGCGATCTGCATCCGATGCGGCAGTCGCTGGTGCCTGGACGTGGGCGCGAGGCTCACGATGGCCGTGCCGTCGACGAGTTCCACGCGACTGCCCTGATCCTCGGGCAGCGCAAGCACTCCGACAGAACAGCGCGTCGAGCAACGCCGTGAGCAGGCGATTCACTCGAACGTGAAGGAATCTCGCAACTGTCGCCCGTCGGCAAGCCTGATCTCGGTTCAGCCGACCGCCGTGAGCGGATGCCGAACACCATCCGCCAGCCCGGTGGCCAGTGCGCTCACCTCGGCCACGCCCTGTGCCGCCGCGGTGCAGAACGCCGAGCCGACGATGACCGCGTCGGCGACGGCGGCCAGTTCGGCGGCGTGCGCGCCGGTGCGGACACCGATGCCCACGGCGATCGGCACGTCGGTGTGCGGGCGAATCCGGCGCACCAGGGTGGCGGCCGACGAGCTGACGTTGTCCCTGGCGCCGGTCACCCCCATGACCGAGGCCGCGTAGACAAACCCGCTGGTCACGGCCATCGTCTTGACGATGCGTTCCTCGGTGGACGATGGCGCCAGCAGGAAGATCCGGTCCAGGTCGTGCGCCGTGGAGGCGGCCAGCCACTCGTCGGCCTCGTCGGGCACCAGGTCCGGCGTGATGATGCCGAGCCCGCCGGCAGTGGCGAGGTCACGGGCGAACTTGTCGACGCCGTAGTGGTAAACGGGATTCCAGTAGGTCATCACGACCGCGCGACCACCGGCCGACGCGATCGACTCGACGATGCCGAACAGGTCGCGCACCCGGAACCCGCCACGCAGCGACTGGTCGGCGGCGGCCTGCACGGTCGGGCCGTCCATCACCGGGTCGGAGAACGGCAGGCCGACCTCGACCATGTCGCAACCGGCGGCCAGCATGGCCGCGAGCAGTTCCTTCGAGCCGTCCAGCGTCGGGTAGCCGGCCGGCAGGTAGCCGACGAGCGCCGCCCTGCCCTCCGCCCGCGTGGCCGCGAACATCGGATCCAACCGGCTCGTCACTGCTCTCCCTCCGGCACCAGCTGGAAGTACTTGTTCGCGGTGTCCATGTCCTTGTCACCGCGCCCGGACAGGTTCACCAGCAGCACGGCGTCCGGCCCGAGTTCCTTCCCCAGCCGCAGCGCGCCGGCCAGCGCGTGCGCCGACTCGATCGCCGGAATGATGCCCTCGGTGCGCGACAGCAGGCGCATCGCGTCCATCGCCTCGGCGTCGGTGGCCGACACGTACTCGGCGCGACCGCTGTCCTTGAGCCACGCGTGCTCAGGACCGACGCCCGGGTAGTCCAGGCCGGCCGAGATCGAGTACGCCTCGGTGATCTGGCCGTCGTCGTCCTGCAGCAGGTACGAGCGGGAGCCGTGCAACAGGCCGGGGGTGCCCTCGCCGAGCGTCACGCCGTGCTCGCCGGTCTCGATGCCCTTGCCGGCCGGCTCGACGCCGACCAGCCGGACACCGGGGTCGTCGATGAAGCCGTGGAAGATGCCGATCGCGTTCGAGCCACCGCCGACACACGCGATGACGGCGTCCGGCAGCCTGCCCACCTGCTCCAGCATCTGGGCGTGCGCCTCGTTGCCGATCACGCGGTGGAAGTTGCGCACCATCAACGGGAACGGGTGCGAACCGGCCGCGGTGCCGAGCAGGTAGTGCGTGGTGTCGACGTTGGCCACCCAGTCGCGGAAGGCCTCGTTGATCGCGTCCTTCAGCGTGCGGGAGCCGTTGGTCACCGGGATGACCTCGGCGCCGAGCAGCCGCATCCTGGCCACGTTCAGCGCCTGGCGCTTGGTGTCCACCTCGCCCATGTAGATGGTGCACTCGAAGCCCATCAGGGCGGCCGCGGTGGCCGTGGCCACACCGTGCTGGCCTGCGCCGGTCTCCGCGATCAGCCGGGTCTTGCCCATCCGCTTGGTGAGCAGCGCCTGACCCAGCACGTTGTTGATCTTGTGCGACCCGGTGTGGTTCAGGTCCTCCCGCTTGAGCAGGACCCGGGCGCCACCGGCGTGCTCACTGAACCGGGGCACGTCGGTCAGCAGCGAGGGCCGACCGGCGTACTCGCGCAGCAACCGGTCGAACTCGGCAAGGAACTCCGGCTCGATCCGCGCCTTGTCGTACTCGGCGGCCACGTCGTCCAGCGCGGCGATCAGCGCCTCCGGCATGAACCGGCCGCCGTACGCGCCGAAGTAGCCCCGACCGTCGGGATCATGGGTGTGATCGTGGGCGCGACCGGCGGTGTGCTCTGTCATCGGGCCGGCCTCGGGCATGCCGGGTGGGAACCGGCGGTGACCAGCTGGACGACGGCGGTCTTCGGGTCGGCACTGGTGACCAGGCCCTCGCCGACCAGGACCGCGTCGGCGCCGTAGCCCGCGTAGGCCATCAGGTCGGCCGGACCGCGCACACCGGACTCGGCGATCTTGAGCGTCTCGAACGGCAGGCCCGGCGCGATCCGGCCGAACACCTCGCGATCGACTTCGAGGGTGTGCAGGTTGCGGGCGTTGACACCCATCACCTTCGCGCCCGCTTCGAGGGCGCGGTCGGCCTCCTCGGCGGTGTGCACCTCGACGAGGGCGGTCATGCCGAGCGACTCGACCCGGTCCAGCAGTGACTCCAGCGCGTTCTGCTCCAGGGCGGCGACGATCAGCAGGATCATGTCGGCGCCGTGCAGCCTGGCCTCGTGGACCTGGTACGGGCTGACAGTGAAATCCTTACGCAGCACGGGAATACTCACCACGGCCCGAACGGCGTCCAGGTCGTCGAGCGACCCGCCGAACCGACGTTCCTCAGTGAGCACACTGATCACCCTGGCGCCGGCGTCCGCGTAGTCCTTGGCCAGCGCGGCAGGCTCCGGGATGTCGGCCAGATCGCCCTTGGACGGGCTGCGGCGCTTCACCTCGGCGATCACGCCGACGCCGGGGGCGTTCAGCGCCGCGATGACGTCGAGCGGCGGTGCCGCCTTG
Source organism: Pseudonocardiaceae bacterium (assembly GCA_036279295.1). Classification (GTDB taxonomy): domain Bacteria; phylum Actinomycetota; class Actinomycetes; order Mycobacteriales; family Pseudonocardiaceae; genus DATEPR01. Next base: position 13,629 of record DASUJK010000416.1, read on the forward strand.
GCGCTGAGTTCCTTCACCTGATCGAACGGCAGGGCGGCTTCACGCACCGCGAGGTCGGCACGGACCCCATCGATGATCGACTCAAGAACACTCACGCGTCCACCTCGCTCACGATCGTCAGACGCGTTCGCTGGCTGCTCATCGGTCCGCTCGCCCGCATGCTCACAACATCACCCTGTGTGTCAACTCGGATACGGTGCCCACCTGCTGGGTTTCCTGGCTCGCACTAGCGCACTCCAAGTTGCTCACGCCATATCCCCTTCCCACCGCAAGGATGCTAACCCCGAGCCACTCACCGGTTCGTTGTGGGTTGTGAGAACGGCTACACAGCGGTGCTGTCACTCGTTCGCTGATAGATCAGCTGTGGAGGTGGCTACTGCTGTTGTGCCGCTTGCGTGGCCGGTCATTGGTTGGGCCTGGTGTCGTCAAGTTGGGTGCTGGTTGTCGTTAGGTTGGTGGTGGTGGGGTCCGCTGTTGGGTCGACTGTTGGGTCGCTGCCCTCGGACAGGGCTTCCCAGAGTTCGGTGTCCGGGTTCGTGCGGCGCCGCGTGGCGGACGGTGTCTGGTAGTTGCCGCCCAGTCGTGGCATGCCGTTCGCGTTACGGACGATCAGCAGACCGGCGAGGACGATCGGCAGGCCGGCGACGATGGCGAGCGCGTGGCCAGTGACCACCTGCGACAGTGGGTAACCGACTGGATGCGTAGCGAACACGCCCGGCAGGCCGTCGATCCCGACCCAGACGGCCGCCAGACCCGCGATGCCGACGAGCACACCGACGAGGCGCCGTCCCCAACCGCCGATCGCGAGGATGGCGGCGACGGCGGCCAGCGCGAGGAACGCGAGCGGGATGAGAGCGGGGGCGACCTCGCTGCCGCGTTGGGTGACGACGATGGTGCCGCGCAACGGGGTGAGTTGGCGGGACCAGGCCCAGGTGAGTCGGGAGGCCAGCCACAGCAGGACGGCACCCAGGACGAGCAGCAGGATGACGGTCCACAAGGGACGACTGCGCGATGTGCTCGGCCGGCTTGGCGCACTTGGTGTGCTTGGTGTGCTTGGTGCACTCGGCCCGTCCGGCCTGCTTGCTGCGCGATCGGTCGGCACGTCGGCGGGAGTGGTCGACCCGCCCGGGCCCTGGGCTGCGGCGGTTTTCGAGTCTGCGGCGGCTTGGCTTGGCTCGTCGGTGGCGGGCTGGGATGTCGGCCTTGGGGCTCGCTGGTCAGGCACGTGTCGCGCCGTCCGCATATTCGGCGGCCTTCGGTTCCGGGACCAGGGGACCCGACAACGACACAGGGGAAGCCATCGTGGCCGCCATCGCGATCGCGGACAACACTGCCCTTGCCTTGTTCAGGGTCTCGTCGTCCTCGGCCGCCGGATCGGAATCAGCCACGATGCCGCCGCCTGCCTGGACGTATGCCATGCCGTCCCGCACCATCGCGGTGCGGATCGTGATCGCCGTGTCCGCGTCACCGGCGAAGTCCAGGTATCCGACCACCCCGCCGTAAATGCCCCGCCTGGTCGGCTCCAACTCCTCGATCAGCTCCATCGCCCTGGGCTTCGGCGCCCCCGACAGCGTGCCCGCCGGGAAGCACGCCGTCACCGCGTCGAATGCCGTCCGGTCCGCCGCCAACTCGCCCGTCACCGTGGACACGATGTGCATCACGTGGCTGTACCGCTCCACCCGGAAGAAGTCGACCACCCGCACCGTGCCCGGTTTACACACCCGGCCCAGGTCGTTTCTACCCAGGTCGACCAGCATCAGGTGCTCGGCCCGCTCCTTGGCGTCGGACAGCAAGTCCTTCTCCAACAGCGCGTCTTCTTCCGGATCAACACCACGCCACCGGGTTCCCGCGATCGGATGAGTGGTTGCCCGGCCGTCCCGCACCGTCACCAGCGCTTCGGGACTGCACCCCACGATGTCGAACCCGTCCAGGCGCAGCAAATACATGTACGGACTGGGATTCGTCGTCCGCAACACGCGGTAGACGTCCAGCGAATCAGCCGTGGTCTGCATCTCGAACCGTTGCGACACAACGACTTGGAACGCCTCGCCCGCCTTGATGGCCTCTTTGGCCGCGTTGATCGCCGCGTGGTGCTCTGCTGGCGGCCGACACCGGTGGAACTCCGGTTGCGGCCGGTCGAACATCGCCACGGTCGGGGTGGTCTCGGTGCACAACCGGGTGGTCATGTCGTTCAACCGCGCTACCGCGTCGTCGTATGCGGCATCCACCCGCTCGGGTGAGTCGTCCCAGTTCACGGCGTTCGCGATCAGCGTAATCGTGCCTTCGTGGTGATCCAGCGCCGCCAGATCCGTCGCCAGGAGCATCACCAACTCGGGCACGTGCAGGTCGTCCACCGCCAACGACGGCAACCGCTCCAGCCGCCGCACGGCGTCGTACGACAGATAGCCGACCATGCCACCGGTCAGCGGCGGCATGCCAGGCAGCGGATCGGTGTGCAGCACCTGCACGGTCTCACGCAGCGCCCGCAGCGGATCGCCACCGCTGGGCAGGCCGACCGGCGGGTTGCCGGTCCACGTCGCCTCACCGTCCACCGCGGTCAGCGCCGCGGCACTGCGCACACCGATGAACGACCACCTCGACCAGGACTGGCCGTTCTCGGCCGACTCGAACAGGAACGTGCCCGGCCGGCTGCCGGCCAGCTTCCGGTACACCCCCAGCGGGGTCTCGTCGTCAGCGAGCAGCCTGCGCACCACCGGGATCACCCTGCGATCCGCCGCCAGTACGCGGAACTCCTCGCGAGTGGGCGTCACAGCGCCTAGCCCCTGCCCTACTCCAGTTCCGGCCATGGCCCTCATTCTGCCCGCTCGGTTGACCCGACCCGGCAACACCCCTATATTTCATCTACCGTTGAAATTAGGAGCTGCCATGGCCGCGGTCGAGATCCGCGAACTGGTCGTCCGCCGCAAGGGCAAGACCGTGCTGAACCGTTTCGACCTCGCCGTACCGGACGGTTCGGTCACCGGCCTGCTCGGGCCGAGCGGCAGTGGCAAGACCACCCTGCTCCGGGTGCTGGTCGGCGCCCAGCGCATCACGTCGGGCACCGCGACCGTGCTGGGCAAGCCCGCCGGCCACAGCACACTGCGCGGTGACATCGGCTACACGACGCAGTCCGCG
>DASUJK010000417.1:0-3211 GCA_036279295.1 Pseudonocardiaceae bacterium
AGCCGCGCTCGTGCCCGCCGGAGCGGGAGCAACGGGAGCGGCAGCAGCGGGAGCGGCGCTCGGCGGCGTGCTCGCGCCACACGCGGTGAGCACGGCCACCAGGCCAAGGGCACCCGCGGTGCCGAATGCGGCGGACCTGAAGGGCTTCGTACGTCCCCGTGAGATCATCGTCGAGTCGCCAATTCTCCAGAGCGGGAATCCGAGATGGTGCTCGACCACCGTATCGGGTAGGCGCTTGGTTACGGTGCGATGGTCAAGCACCAACGGTTACGAGTGACGCAACAACTGTCCGTTGATCGGTTCGACAGGTATCCGCCGGGTCGTCATCGCGACGTGCGTCTGGCGGTCCCGCCGGCGGACCACCAGTGATACCGACCCAGCCTCACCCCGCCCCGGACTACCCGCGATCTCGCCGGCCCGATCGAGCGGCCAACCAAGGCCCCGACCACCCTGTGGCGTGAGCACTTCGCGCACCAGTTCCTCGGGCAGCAGCGACGACCAGCCGATACCGAAGCGCACCAGGTCGGCCGCTGTGGTCCACAAACCGTCGACCTCATCCCCCACCGGTTCGAACATGCCGCCCGAGGCCAGGCGATAACCGGTGACCGCGTCCGAAGGCCGAACCGAGAACGACGATCCCGTCATGCCCAGCGGTGCCAGCACCAGTTCGCCGACGGCGTCCGGACAGCATATGCCGGTCGTGTCCGCGATCAGGTCGTCGAGCGGAGCATCGCCCCCGAGGAGGTCGCGGACTCCATCGTCCAACCGATCCGACGCGACCAGCCGCAGCACCGCGGTGGCCGTGACCAGCCGGGTGATCGCATACGCCGGGAACCGGTGATCGACACGCATCACCGCCGATCACATTACCCCCGCGATCGCCGTCAATGTCCGCTCCCCGCCGGGATCGTCCGCCGTGGCCGGCACGAGCACGACCTCGTCCAGCCCGGCAACTGCGTACGCGGCCAACCGCGCGTGCATGGTGTCGGCGTCGCCGACCAACCCGATGCCCTCCATGGCCTCCTGCGCCAACGCGGCGAACAGCTCGGCCCGGTCGGCGCCGGCCTGGGCCAGCCGCACCGCGTCGCCGAGCCCGGCCGCGGTGAACATCTCGCCGTAACCGGCCACGCCGAGATAGCCGACCAGGCTGTGGGCGACCTGGGCCAGCGAGTCCGGACCCGGTGCCACGGCTGCCGGCAGCCACGCGGCCAGTGTCGGCACGGGTCGGCCTGCCCGGTGGGCCGCTGCCTCCAGCTTGACCCGGTAGACCCGGGCCAGTTCCGGCGAGACCAGGTCGAGCACCATGCGGTCGGCGTGCCGCGCGGCGACGTCGATGGCCCGGTCGCCGAACGCGGCCACCGTGATCGGACCGCCGGGTGCGGGCAGCGCGAGCTGGTAGTTGTCGGCAACGATGTCCGTCTGCGCGCTGTCGAACAGTGCCCGCACCGCCTGCGCGCTCTCGGCCAGCGTGGTCACGGCGTGCCGGCGTGACCGGCCGTGCATCCGCTCCACGACCCGAACACTCGACGTGCCGAGCGCGACACCGACGGGCCGGCGCACCAGTGCCGCGGTGGACGCGGCCGCGCGGGCGATCGTGGCCGGGTCGCGTACCGAAACGGGCAGCGGACCCACGGTGATCGGGATCTGGCCGGTGGCCAAGCCGGCGGCGGTAGCCAGCGCGAACGAGTCCCACACGAAGCCCTCGCCGACCCACAGTTCGTGGTAACCGAGCCGGTCGGCCAGCGTCGCGACGCGTAGTTCCTCGTCCGGCGGCACGTTCGGCCGGGCCGCGATGACGACGCTCACGTCCACACAGTCATTGTTCAACCGTGTTCTTGACAGGACAACCACTGCGGACAACAGTTACGGACACCTGTCCGCCAGGCGTACATCCCCCGAGGAGACTGTGATGAGCAGCGCTGTGGCGCCCGTTGCCGTGACCGACGTCCTGGTGGTGGGTTCCGGCCCGGCCGGCGCGTCCGCCGCCCTGTTCCTGGCCACCTACGGCACCCGGACCATGTTGGTCACCAAGTACGGCGCGCTGTCGGACACGCCACGGGCGCACATCACCAACCAGCGCACCATGGAAGCCATGCGCGACATGGGTGTCGAGGACATGCTGATGCGCGAGGCCACCCCGTGGGAGTACATGGGCAACACCACGTTCTGCACCAGCCTGGCCGGTGAGGAACTGGGCCGCATCCCGTCCTGGGGCACCGACACCGTGCGGCACGCCGACTACGAGTTGCAGAGCCCGTGCACGATGCTGGACGCACCGCAGACGATCACCGAGCCCATCCTGGTGAAGGCGGCCCAGGAGCGCGGCGCGAAGATCCGCTTCGACACCGAGTACCTGTCCCACACACAGGACGCCGACGGTGTCACCACCACCGTGCTGGACCGCAACACCGGCGCCCAGTACACGATCCGGTCGAAGTACCTGATCGGCGCGGACGGCGCGCGGAGCAAAGTGGCTGCCGATCTCGACCTGCCGTTCGAGGGCCCGGGCGCGGTCGCCGGCTCGCTGAGCATCGTGTTCGAGGCGGATCTGTCGCGCTTCGTGGCGCACCGCCCCTCGGTCCTCTACTGGATGGTCCAGCCCGGTGCCGAGAAGGAGGGCGTCGGCCTCGGCGTGCTGCGGATGATCAAGCCGTGGCACGAGTGGATGCTGATGTGGGGCTACGAGGTGGCCGCCGGGCCGCCCACGTTCACCGACGAGTTCGTCCGCGAGCTGGCCGTCGCCCTGGTCGGCACCGACGACTTCGACATGAAGGTGAAGTCGGCGTCACCGTGGACGGTGAACCACCACTTCGCCACCACGATCGCCAAGGGCCGGGTGTTCTGCGCCGGCGACGCCGTGCACCGGCACCCACCGACGAACGGGCTGGGCTCGAACACGTCCATCCAGGACGCCTACAACCTGGCGTGGAAGCTGTCCCACGTGGTGGCCGGGCACGCCGGACCGGAACTGCTGGCCACCTACGACGCCGAACGGGCGCCGGTGGCCAGGCAGGTGGTGGAACGGGCCAACCAGAGCATCGCCGACACCGGCCGCATCCTGACCGCGCTGGAACTGACCGACACCACCGACGTCGACCGGCTCAACCAGCAACTCGCGCTGCGCAAGGCGCCCGGCGCGGCGGGTGAGAAGATCCGGCAGGCGCTGCGCGAGGCCATCGCCTACAAGGCCTACGAGTTCGACGCGCACGGC
>DASUJK010000418.1:0-54594 GCA_036279295.1 Pseudonocardiaceae bacterium
GCACCTGGAAGGACCTCACCGACAACGTGAACCTGATGGCCGGCAACCTGACGGCCCAGGTGCGCGACATCTCCCGGGTGGCCACGGCGGTCGCGGACGGCGACCTCTCCCGCAAGATCACCGTCGAGGTGTCCGGCGAGATGCTCGGCCTGAAGAACACCGTGAACACCATGGTGGACCAGCTTTCCGCGTTCGCCGACGAGGTCACGCGGGTGGCCCGTGAGGTGGGCACCGAGGGCCAGTTGGGCGGCCAGGCCAGGGTGCCCGGGGTGGCCGGCATCTGGCGCGACCTGACCGACAACGTGAACTTCATGGCCGGCAACCTGACCAGCCAGGTGCGCAGCATCGCGCAGGTCACGACGGCTGTGGCGCGCGGTGACCTGTCGCAGAAGATCACGGTGGACGTCAAGGGCGAGATCCTGGAGCTGAAGAACACCGTCAACACGATGGTGGACCAGCTGTCCGCGTTCGCCGACGAGGTGACCCGCGTGGCCCGCGAGGTCGGTGGCGACGGCAGGCTCGGCGGTCAGGCCGTCGTGCCCGGTGTCGCCGGCACGTGGCGCGACCTGACCGACTCGGTGAACTTCATGGCCGGCAACCTGACCAGCCAGGTGCGCAGCATCGCGCAGGTCACGACGGCTGTGGCGCGCGGTGACCTGTCGCAGAACATCACCGTGGACGCGCGCGGCGAGATCCTGGAGCTGAAGAACACCATCAACACGATGGTCGACCAGCTCTCCGCGTTCGCCGACGAGGTGACCCGCGTGGCCCGCGAGGTCGGCACCGAGGGCAAACTGGGCGGCCAGGCGCAGGTCAGGGGCGTGGCCGGCACCTGGAAGGACCTCACCGACAACGTCAACGTGATGGCCCACAACCTGACCGGCCAGGTCCGTGGCATCGCCAGGGTGGCCACCGCGGTGGCCGACGGCGACCTGTCCAAGAAGATCTCGGTCGAGGCCAAGGGCGAGGTCATGGCCCTGGCCGCCACCATCAACGGCATGGTGGACACCCTGCGGGCGTTCGCCGACGAGGTGACCCGGGTGGCCCGTGAGGTGGGCACCGAGGGTCAGTTGGGCGGTCAGGCCAGGGTGCCCGGGGTGGCCGGCACGTGGAAGGACCTCACCGAGAACGTCAACTTCATGGCCGACAACCTGACCAGCCAGGTCCGCAACATCGCGCAGGTCACGACGGCGGTGGCACGCGGTGACCTGTCCAAGAAGATCGACGTGGACGCGCGCGGCGAGATCCTGGAGCTGAAGAACACCGTGAACACCATGGTGGACCAGCTTTCCGCGTTCGCCGACGAGGTCACGCGGGTGGCCCGTGAGGTGGGCACCGAGGGTCAGTTGGGCGGCCAGGCCAGGGTGCCCGGGGTGGCTGGCACGTGGCAGTGGCTGACCGAGAGCGTGAACAAGCTGGCCGGCAACCTCACCATCCAGGTCCGCGCGATCGCGGCGGTGGCGACTGCGGTGACCGCTGGTGACCTGACCCAGCAGATCACGGTCGAGACCAAGGGCGAGATGGCCGACCTGAAGGACAACATCAACCGGATGATCGGCAACCTGAAGGAGACCACGCGGGCCAACCGGGAGCAGGACTGGCTCAAGACGAACCTGGCCCGGCTGTCCGGACTGATGCAGGGCCAACGGGATCCGGAAGAACTCGCCGTGCTGATCATGAGCGAGCTGACCCCGCTGGTGGCCGCCCAACAGGGCCTGTTCTTCCTGGCCGACGGCGATTCGCTGCGGCTGGCCGCCGGTTACGGCATCAGCATGGTCGACCACGGCGACCTGTGCTTCGCCTTCGGTGAGTCCCTGGTCGGGCAGAGCGCCAAGGAGAAGAAGACGATCCGGATCGCGTCGGCGCCGCCCGCCTACATCCGGATCACCTCCGGGCTGGGCTCCGCGCCGCCCGCCGACGTGATCGTGCTGCCGCTGCTGTTCGAGGGGCGGGTTCTCGGGGTCATCGAACTCGCGTCGCTCACCCAGTTCACCGACGTGCACAGCGATCTGCTGGAGCAGCTGAAGGAGAACATCGGCGGCACCGTCAACACGATCATGGTCAACTCCAGGACCGACGCGCTGCTGGCCGAGTCGCAGCGGTTGGCCCAGGAACTGGGTGAGGGCTCGGAGAAGCTACAGGCACAGCAGAAGCAGTTGCAGCTGTCCAACCGGGAACTGGCCGACAAGGCGGCGCAGCTGGCCAAGCAGAACAGTGACATCGAGCTGAAGAACAAGGAGATCGAGCAGGGTCGTCAGGAACTGGAGGAGCGTGCCAAGCAGCTGTCGCTGGCGTCGCGCTACAAGTCCGAGTTCATGGCGAACATGTCGCACGAGCTGCGCACACCGCTGAACAGCCTGCTGATCCTGGCGAAACTGTTGTCGGACAACCTGGAACGCAATCTCACCGGCAAGCAGGTCGAGTTCGCGTCCACCATCCACGCGGCCGGCAGCGACCTGTTGCAGCTCATCGACGACATCCTGGACCTGGCCAAGGTGGAGGCCGGGCACATGCAGGTGGAGCAGGACACGGTGTCGGTGGCCGACCTGGTCGGGTACGTCGACTCGCTGTGCCGGCCGCTGACCGCCGAGAAGGGTCTCGACTTCGCGGTCACCGTGGACCCGGCCGTGCCGCCGACGATGTACACGGATGTCCAACGGTTGCAACAGATTCTGCACAACCTGCTGTCCAACGCGGTGAAGTTCACCCCGGAGGGCACGGTCCGGCTGAACATCCGGATGGCCGGTGCCGCCGACATGCCGGACGCGGCAGTGCCGGACACCCCGAGGATCGCGTTCGCCGTCGAGGACACCGGTATCGGTATCCCGGCGGACAAGCTCGACGTGATCTTCGAGGCGTTCCAGCAGGCCGACGGCACGACCAACCGCAAGTACGGCGGCACCGGGCTCGGGCTGTCCATCAGCCGTGAGCTGACCCAACTGCTCGGGGGTGCACTGGTCGTGCACAGCACACCCGGTCAGGGGACCACGTTCGTGTTGACCGTGCCGATGACGCCACCGCCCGTGGTCCCGTCCGACGACGACCGGTCGATCGCCGAGGAACCGGCCGTCCAACTGGACCCGAGCATGCTGCGATTCCACGGTGAGCGGGTGCTGATCGTGGACGACGACCTGCGCAACGTGTTCGCGCTGAGCACGGTGCTGGAAATGCACGGGTTGCGCGTCGTCCTGGCCGACAACGGCCTGTCCGGCATCCGGGCGCTGGAACAGTACGACGACATCGCACTGGTGCTGATGGACATCATGATGCCGGAACTGGACGGCAACGCGACGATGGCCGCCATCCGGGGCATGTCGGCGCACGTGGACCTGCCGGTGATCGCCGTGACGGCGAAGGCGATGAAGGGGGACAGGGAGAAAAGCCTGGCCTCCGGCGCCGACGACTACGTGCCGAAGCCGGTGAACACCGACCACCTGCTCAACCTGATCGCCGGCTACCTGGAGGACGACCTGGACCGGAAGCCGGCGGACGGCTGAGCCGCACGGGCCGCCGGACAGGTCACCGGGCGGCCCGCACCCGGCCGACGTAGGCGACCAGGGCAGTCATGCTCTCGGCAGGCCACGGCAGGGCGGCGCCGAGTTCGGCGCTGTTCTCCTGCCACATCCGGCGGGCGGCCTGTGCCGTCTGTTCGCCTTGTGGTGCCGGGGCGTGGAACCGGGCGCCCAGTGTGTCCCATGTGGACACCAGTTCGACGACTTGTTGGTCATCCACCGGGGTGTCGGCGGTGACGTGCGGTAGCAGTTGCTCGACCAGTTCGGTCCACTCCTGCTTGACGGCGTCGGCATCGAGTCCGGCTCGTCGCTCGGCCAGTTCGTCGCGCTGCTGCTGGGTGAAGTAGGTCTCGTACACGGACATCAGCTCCAAGGTCGTCATGAACTGGGCTGTGTCGGGCAGCCGGTTGGCGTCGATCTGCTGGAGCAGGTCACCGATCCGGTCCCGCATCTCGACCAGTCGGGCCGCCCGCGTGGTCACGTCGGTCAACTGCGCGGCCAGCAGGTCACGCAGCCCGGCCAGGTCGTCGGTGAGCACGTCCGCGATGTCCTCCAGGGACAGGCCGAGCGTGCACAACGCCCTGATCCGGTAGAGCCGCCGCACGTCGCGTCCGCTGTAGCGGCGGTGGCCCGCCGAGGTGCGATGTTCGGGCGTGAGCAGCCCGATCCGGTCGTAGTGGTGCAGCGCGCGGACAGTGACCCCGCTCGCCTTCGCCAGTTCGCCGATGCTCCACCGGCGCTCGCCGTCTGCCTCGATCACCTGGTTCACGCTAGAACCTGACGTCAGGTCAGGTGCAACTCTCCGCCGCCCGCAACGTGTCCTCGGCCCGCGCGATGCCCCGCGGCGAGAGCCGTGCCGCCCGTGCCTCCCGTACGGCCTCATTGAGGAGCTTCATCGCCTCGGTCCGGTTGCCGCGCGCCAGTTCGGCCTCGCCAAGGGCCAGCGTGCCGGACGGGGTCCAGCGGTCGTCACCGTGCGAGTGGCGCAGGTCCAGCGAGATCCGCAGGTGCCGGACGCCCTCGTCCAACTGCTCCGCCGCGAACACGTGGTAGAAGCCGACGTGCCGGTGCACCTCGGACCGCGTGAGCTCGTCGGCGTGCTCGTCGGCCAGTTCCAGTGCCTCCCAGAAGTACGGCATCGCGGTGGCGAAGTCGTCGTGCAGGACCTGATGTACCAGCCCGACGCCGAACAGCGACCCGGCGACCCCACCCAGATCGCCGATGTCCCGCCGGATCGCCAACGCCCGTCGGAACAGGGCCTCCTCGTCATCGGCGAATGTCGGGTCGCAACCCCGGTCCAACGCCTGGAAGTGCATCAGCCAACCGAGCAGGTTGAGCACAGCTGCCTCGGTGGCCCGGTCACCGTTCACCTGGTCCAGCGCCCCGCGCAGCAACGCATCGGCCTCGGCGTAGTCGCCGGTCCGGAACGCCGCCTCCCACAATGCCTCGGTACCCGCAGTCAACAGATCAGCCATACCTCAAAGCCTAGTGAGGGCCGCGACCGCCCGTCGTCGGTGTCGGCGCGGCCCGTGTACCAGGTGACCACGGCGTGGTCCTCGGCCAGCGTGACCAGTTCCAGGTTGACCGGGTCACGGTGCGGGTGGTTGTCGCGACCAGGCATGACCGGCACGGTAGGTGGCCTGGTTCAACGCCGGAATTACACTGGGCGAATGGGAAGCGTCGAGCCGCTGCCGTACGAGAGGAAGTCCGATCCGGCGCACAACGCCGTCGCGACCGACACCTCACGGGTGCGGATTCTGCCTGATGAACGCGATCCGGAGGAGATCGTCATCGAAGGGCCGTGCCCACGCTGTCGACACGACATGGCTTATCGGGAACCGGTGGTTTCCTACCGCGACGTGAACTGGGCGCCGATTCGGGATCTGCTGTTCGACAAGGTGATGCGCGAACTTGCCGCTGCCGAACGCAAACGCGATGTGACGGTGTTCTGCCGCTGCGGGCAGTATCATCCGGATTCGCCGCGTGGCGAGGAATGGCGTGGGTGCGGCGCGTTCTGGAAACTGACCGTGGAATGGGGCGAGTGATGGTCCGTGTGACACCAGGGCCACCGGCCGGCCCGGATGACCTGGCACGCGCCACGGAAATCCAGGAACTGCGTGCCGGTGAACTGGACGCGGTGCGGGCCCAGGCGGACAAGTGGCGTACCGGGCTCGGCGGACTGATCGGCCTGGCCACGGTCATCGCCGCGATCCGGGGTGTTGGCGGTCTGTCGGCGCTCGGCGCCGGCAACAAGATCGCCACCGGTGTGTTGTTGCTGCTCGCGATCGTGGCCAGCGCGGTGGGCAGCTTCGTCGCGATGCGCGCCGCGTACGGCTTTCCGACCCGCAGGCTCGCCGAGGCGAGCGTGGACGAGCTCGCGGCGCGCCGGCACGCCACGCTGCGCCAGGCCTGCCGTGATCTGCGCAGGGCGGTGGTGTTGGCCTACGTGTCACTGGCGATGGTCGTCATCGCCGTCGGCGTCACCTGGTTCGCCTAGTTCTCCCACACCGATGACGGCCGGGCGCCCCGGGCGTGCGAAATGCGCAACAGCGGGGCGAGTTCGGACCACAGGTGCGCCAACACGTCGTGCACGGCATGCAATTCGCCTCGGATCGTCGGCCACCGCTGTTCGGATGCGGATTTGTCCGGGCTCGCCTGTTGCAGCGCGTTCCGCATCATGTATTCCATGGCCTGCCGCCGGGTGTCGAAAATGGCGTGCTGGTGCCGTTCGTGTTCCCGCATACCGGTTTCGTCACCGGTGCGCAGTTGGGAGATCGCCTTGAGCATGATCTCGTTGGCGGACAGGAACAATTCGGCACCCCAGTAGGCGAACCGCATGTCGTGGCCCGCCTCGCCGAGTACCGCGATGGTCAGATTGAGCCCGATGGTGTCGGCGAGCCCTTCCTGCACCACCGACCACAGCGACTGGGACACCCGCCCGTCCGTGACGCCGGTCACGTCGTGGCGGCCGTCGTTGAGATGCCCCTCCAGCACGTGCACGTACTCGTGGGCCAGCACGAACGTCTCGGCTCCCTGGGTGATCGTGCTGGCGAGCACCTCGCTGGGCTGCGGCAGCCGTGCACGCTGCGCGTCGGGCACCCGGCCCGTCATCACATAGTGGAGAACGACGTCCAGGAACGACAACAGAGCGTTGTTGTCGTTCCGCGGCTGGGCATGGAACGCGAGCGCCACGGTGTGGCTCAGTTGGGCGACGAACTTCAGCAACTCCTCGTCGACCAGCACGACGTGGTCGCCGGTGGTCGGGACGCGGATGGTCCTGGCGTTCACGTGGCCGACGTCCATCAACGCGAACACCGGCGGCACGCCGGGCGACGGCCAGCGGCCGAACCGCGCCACGGCCGCATCGAGTTGGCCCGCGTGCAGTTGGACGGTGGTGTGGAACAGGCCCTCGTACGCGGTTGGCGGCCGAATCGACGAATCCACCTCGGTGAGGTACTGCCGCAGCATGGCGATGTCGTCGGCCGTCGCGTTCGGGATGATCGACTTGATGCTCTCCGGAGTGTTGTACGTCGGCGGTCGCGGTGTGGGCGGCCGCCGGAACGTCGCGGCCTGGAGCCGTTCCAGGAACGCCATGGTCTCGGGGTTCGGCGCACGTCGAAGCTCCCGCTGCCGACGCAGGAATTCGTCATCGGTCGAATCTCTCCGGAACGCGGGCATGTCCCCAGCAAACCAGACCGCGAATGGGCAGCGTCACCGGCTCCGTCCGGCGCACCAGCGCCTATGGTGATCCGATGGCAGAGTGGATCTATTTCCGCACCCGCCGCGCGACGACTTCGCGGCCACGATGACCGATGAGGAGCGCGAGGTCTGGGCGCGACATTTCGCCATGTCGCAGCAACTACTCGACGACGACGTCCTCGTGCTGGCCGGCGGCCACGCGCGTGGTGAACTGCGCCCGTTCCGGGTTTCCCTGCTGCGCGGGCGATGATCGAAAATCAGCGGAATGTCGTGCGGTTCGCGCCCATCTCGGCAAACCAGGTGCCGTTGGCGTTCTGGCCGTCCGTGACGAGGACAAAGCCGGTGCAGGGGCCGTAGTCGCCGTTCAGGAAGCTACGTGACTGCTGTTCCGGGTGCCAGTGTCGAGATGACTGTCTACTGTGTACCAAGATGTCACAACAATGGCCCACCGCTGACCAGGCGGTGGGCCATTGTTGTGGGTTGGTCAGCGGTCGCGGTCCCGATCCCGGTCGTCGCGACCGTCCCGGCCACGGCCCCGACCGCGGCCGCGGCCGCGGTGGTTCTCGTCGTGGTCGTCCCGGTCCCGAGGCGCCGGCATGTCGAGGAACCCGATCATCTTTTCCAACTCCCTTTGTGGTGCCTGTTTGCCTGCCCACCAATGGTCGCCACCGGCGAGTGCGCGTGGCCATTGGACGTTGGTACTAGGCCGCAGGTGTCGCCGGGTCGCGGTGCGTCCGCGCACGTCGCACCGTGTTCATCCGGTGGCCGGGGGATGTTCACCGAGTGGCGGTCAGCCTCGGCGGGCCTGTTCCTCCGTGCTGCCCCTCGGCATGCCACGGCCGCTCTCCACGTACCGCCGCAAGCTGGTCAGGAAGTGGTTCCAGCCGGCGGTGCAGTCCTGGATGCAGTCCAGTTCCGCGGTCAGACCGTGGTGGCGGAACCGGAGTTCGGAAGCGCCGCCGACCACATCGACGATCCTGAACATCGGCCGGGTGCCGACCCAGTCGGGCAGGAAGTCGCACGAGGTGACCGTCCAGCGCACCACCGTCGGCCGGGTGGCCTCGTCCACCCGCATGACACACGGTTGCGGGAAGCTGAAGAAGAACTTCAGCTCGCCACCCTCGCTGCCCGACCCCGTGACGTCGGTCCACCAGCCGGCCAGGCCGTCGAGTGTGGTGAGCGCGTCGAACAGCACGTCCGGCGCTGCCTGCACCCGGATGGCCTGCTGGTAGTCGGTGATCAGTTCAGTGTCCGTCATTCGATGTATTCCCTTTCATGGTGGCCTGAATCGACTCGGCAATCGTCTTGATGCGACGCAGCCGTGCGTCCCATGCCGCGCCGACGGATGCCAACTGCTCGGTGGCACGGGCGAACTGTGTCTCGTTGATGACGTACCGCACCTCACGGCCGTCCTTTGTGGGCACGACGAGTTCGGCGCGTTCCAGCACCGCCAGGTGTTTGGCGACGGCCTGCCGGGTCACCGGCAGATGACCGCTCAGACTGGTCGCCGTGCCGAAGCCGTCGGCCAGCAGCAGGCCCAGCATCCGGCGCCGGGTCGGATCACCCATGGCCGCCCACAACCGGTCGTCGATCGTCATGACCGCACCAGTTCGGCCGCGTACGTCGCCAGGTGGGGCAGGTGCTCGTCCCAGCCGACGCTGTGGTCCCGGTACTGCTCCTCCAGCTCCGCCGCCGCCCAGCCGATCTCCCGGAAACCGGCCTCGGTCAGCCGCAGCAGTGTGCCGCCGTGTGCCGGTGCCAGCTCGAACGTGACGAGGAACGAGTTCTCCGGCGTTGCCTGCTCGCCCTCCGGCTGGACCCAGCGGAACACGAACCGCCGGGGCGCTTCGGCTTCGAGGACGACGAGCGGCACGACGAGCGTCCCGTTGCCGTCCCGTCGGGTCTTGGTCATCCGCCCGGCACCACCCGGCACGGCGGGGAACGACGCCGCGAAACCCCACCACCGCGCGATGTGCTCCGGCTTCGTGATGACGTCGTAGACCACGTCGGGTGTGGCGTCGATGTGGATCTCGCGCTCGATGGTGCCGTGCTCCATCATGACTCTCCTCGAATCCGCAACCAGTAGTTGCACTTTAGGTCACGGCGAAGGAACGCGCAACCATGAGTTGCATGATTCGGTTGGTTCGAGGTGCCGGTCGCGTCGGATAACCTGGAGGCCGGCTACCGGGAGGGTCGATGTCGCTGTCCGTGCTGGAGGACCTGCTCGCGATCAAGCCGCTGGCGTCGGGTCGTCAGTACACCGCCCGGTGCATGATCGGCAGCCGGCACCGCACGTTCGGCGGCCAGGTGGCCGCACAGGCGTTTCACGCCGCCGCGCTGTCCACCGAGTCGGCGCGGGTACCGCATTCGCTGCACGGCTCGTTCCTGCACTCCGGTGATCCCGATGTGGACATCACGTACACCGTGACGACACTGAAGGACGGCCGTTCGCTGACCACGCATCGCGTCGACGCCACCCAGCCCGGCCACATGATCTTCACCGCCGTGATCTCGTTCCACGTGGCTGAGCCGAGCCTGGACATGCAGACGGCGATGCCGGAAGCGCCGCCACCGACCGAGTTCCCGCGCGCACGGTACGTGCCGCCTGGCGTGAACGCGGCGACCAGGGCGCCGTTCGACTTCCGGTTCGTGAACGCCGCGTACACACAGGACCGGGTCGCGTTGTCACCGAAACAGTTGATCTGGACACGCACCGACGCCGCGATGTCCGGTGATCCGTACACCCACGCGGCCGCGCTGGTCTACGTCGCGGACCTCTCGTTGGCCCGCACCGCCTCCCTGCCGCTGCGCGAGATGAGCCCCCGCCGGTACGGCTCGTCGCTGGACTTCGCGGTCTGGTTCCACCGCTCGCTGCGGTTGGACGAGTGGATGCTGGTCGACGTGGAGAGCAGCACCTACTCGGACTCGCGCGCGCTGGCCACCGGCCGGTTCTTCGCCATCGACGGTCGGCTCGTCGCCACGGCCAGCCAGGAAGTGCTGATCCGGGTCGGCTCGGAGGCCTGACCGCCGTCATTGGTCGGGATCGTCCGGGAACACCAGGTAGTAGGCGCCGTCGATGCGAGCCGCAGCCGGGCAGACCGGTGCCAGCCGTCGCCGGGCCGCGAACGCGTCGGCGACGGTGTGGATGTCGGTGAGTTCGGTGATCAGGGTGCGCTGTGGGGTGGCGAGTTCGACCGTGCCGGCGGCGTGCCCGGCGAGCACCCGGTCGGGTGTCCACCAGACGGTGTCGGTCGCCTCGGTGCTCAGGTGCCGGGCGACCTGGCCGGCCGGCAGTGCCGCGAAGAAGAACGTCACGTCGAACCGGATCGTGGACACGGCAGGCGTCACCCACCGCGCCCACGGCTTCAGGTCGGTGGCGTCCACCGTCATGCCGAGCCGGTCGAGCACAGCCGTGACCGTGCTGCCACGATCCAGTGTCCGCAGCCGTTCCTGCTCCAGCACCTCGGCGCTGATGTCGAAGTCGCCAGACCTTCTGGCCAGGAGAATCCCGGTTTCCTCGAAAGTCTCCCGGACCGCGGTGATCGTCTTCGTGCGGGCGTCGGAGTAGGGCACGTCGAACTGGGCGGCGATCGCGGCCACGGCGGGGTCGTCGGACAGCACGTCGTCCTGCGCGTCCTGCTTGTCCACACCGCCACCGGGAAACACCAGCCTGCCCGGCAGGAACTCCATCGTCGACGCCCGCCCGAGCAACAGGATCTCCAGCGTGTCGGCGGCGTCCCTGGCCAGGACCACGCTCACCGCGGGCCGAGGTGGCGTCGGTGTGTACGAGCCGTCCAACAGCGCGGCGGCTCGCGCCGCCTCCCCGGGACCGTCGAGCTTGCGGCCCAACCGTGGCACCGTGCCTCCTACGCTTTCAGGAACGCCTCGATACCCTCGCGGCCCGCGTCCAGCCCCGTCATCTCGGCGGTGGCGGCGTGAGTGGCCTTGTAGGCGACCATCCAGTCACCGACCGTACGCTCGGAGTCCAGGATCGCCCGCTTCATCAGGATCAGCGACGCCCGGTCCTTGTCGGCGATGTCCGCGGCCAGCCGGAGCGCGGTCGCCAGCACGTCCTCGGCCGGTACGACCATGTCGATCAGGTGGCCCTGCGCTGCTTCGGCGGCGGAGAACCGGCGACCGGTGAACAGCATCAGCCGCAGCAGGCCCTCCGGCATCGACAGCCTGCGCAGGAACGCCCCGCCGCCGCCTGCCGTGCCGCGACTGATCTCCGGCATGCTGAAGTGCGCCGTCGCCGCGCTGATCCGGATGTCGCACACCGTGCACAGCGTGATGCCGCCGCCGACCGCCGGTCCGTTGATCGCCGCGATCACCGGCAGCGGATAGTTGGTCAGCACGTCGAGCACACCGTTGACCTGCTGTTGGCGTTCGAGTCGGGTTTCCGGCGTGAGCACGAGGAACTGGCGGACGTCGGCACCGCCGCAGAACGCGCGCCGACCGGAGCCGGTGAGCACCACCGCCTTGACCGCCGTGTCGTCCAGGATCGCGGTGAACGCGGCACCGATGGCGCTCCACAGTTCCACCGAGAGTGCGTTCACCGGGGGATTGTTCAACTCGACCACCGCGACGGCGCCGTCCGCCTCGCGCCACACGTTCACCAGGTTGTCCGACATGAGACCTCCGTCATCGTTCGTGCCACACGTTCTCGGGTGCTTCGAGCACGGTCCGGGTGTCGCGCCCCAGCGCGGGCGGGCTGCTGTGCAGCGGGAACTCACCGTCGTCCAGTGCGAACGGGAGCCGGATCACCGGTACCGGTATGCCGTTGTCGCCCGGCAGCTCGGCGTACATGTCCAGTGCCTGGAACTGCGGGTCGGCGACGACATCGGCGACACTGTTGATCGGGCCGCTCGGCACGCCCGCCTCGCGCAGCAGGCTCAGGCATTCCTCGCTGGTCAGCTGCTCGGTCCGAACCGCGATCGCTGCTTCCAGTTCGGCTCGGTGCTCTCGGCGGTCGGGCAGGCTGGCGAACCGTGGATCGTCGGCCAGTTCGGGTGCCGAGATCGCCGCACACAGCCGTTGCCAGACCCGTTCGTCCACCGCGGCGATCAGCACCGGCCGGTCCTTGGTGGGGAACGTGCCGTTCGGCAGGCCCACCTTGGTGCCGCTGCCCATCGGTTCGGCGATCGTGCCGGTCAGCGTGTACTCGATCAGGTACGGGGCTGCCAGGCTGACCTGACCCTCGAACAGCGACGTCGTCACCTCCCGGCCACGGCCGGTCGAGTTGCGTTCGATGAGCGCGGACATGATGCCGATCGTGGCCCACAGCGCTGTCGTGACATCGGCGATCGACGCGCCGGACCGGACCGGCTGGCCGCCGACGTCACCGGTGAAGCTCATGACCCCGCCGAAAGCCTGCGCCACCACGTCGTTGGCGGCCCGGTAGCGGTACGGGCCACGGTTGCCGAACCCGGAGATCGAGCAGTGGACCAGGCGTGGATTGACGGCCTTCAGGTCCGCATAGGACAGTCCGAGCCGTTCCATCACGCCCTGTCGGAAGTTGTGCACCAGGACGTCGCAGCCGCGCACCATGGCCAGGATGGCGTCGTGGCCTGCCGGGTCCTTGAGGTCGAGTACGACGCTTCGCTTGTTGCGGTTGAGGTTGCAGAAGATCGGGCTGCGTTCGTGCTCGTCGCCCTCGGCCACGTAGGTCCGTGAGGGATCGCCGACCCCAGGTGCCTCGATCTTGACGACGTCGGCACCGCAGTCGGCGAGTATCTGCGCCGCCATCGGCCCCGCGATGATCCGGGACAGGTCCAGTACGCGGATACCGGCAAGCGGTGACAGTTGCTCCACCGATCGACGGTAACCCGCGACGCCCTCATCCGTCGACACTGGACGACCGCAATTCTGCTGCCACCGCACGGATCGGCGCATCGGCAAGGCTCCACAACCGATCGGCGATCTTGTCCGGATCGGACAGATACGGCGCGGCGAACATCATGAACTTCTGTTGCAGTTTCTCGTCGGTGATGTGAGTCTCCGCCGAGAACGGGTCACCGTCGCCGAACGCGGATTCGTTCTCGAACGTCCGACCGCCGGCCAGCCGCACCCGGACCCGGGTCAACGCTCCCTTCGGGCGATGTGGAAACTCCAGCAGATCGTGGATGATCAACTTGTCGACCTCCGGATCGGCGATGATCGCTGTCCTGTCGATCAGCGAGTTGACCTCCGCACTGCCGAACACATCTGGGTGCTGCCAACGGTTCGGCGAGATGCCGAGCACCGTGACGGCGACCAGGTACCGGTAGCTGACCTGGGTGTCGTTGTAACTCGTCGGTCGACCACTGGCGAACACGTTCGCGCCCTCGCCGCCCTTGCGCAGCGGTCTGGTGTGGATGTCGATGCCCTCCACCTGGTCCGGCTCGAAACCGGGCTCGGCCAGCAGTGGTCGCAGCGCCCACAACGCCGGTCGCATCCATGTGCCGGCCGGGACGATCTTGTAGGACGTCATCGGCAGCCACCAGTGACTGCCCAGTTCCCTGGTCAGCGTGGTCGGCTCGAAGCTGTGCGCGCCGAGCATGCGCCAGTAGTTGAACGGGCCGTCGAAGACGTGTTCGTCAGCCGTGTACCCGTTGGCGGCCAGCGCGGCGGCGAACACCGCGGCACTGGCCTGCCAGCCGTAGGCGCCGTACTTGCTCATCGGATGCCGGCCCAGCGACGACGCCCTGGTGCCGGACGGCACCGGCGACCCGTAGGCGGCGAGGCCGAGCAGGTGGCGCATCGCGGTCGCGTCGACCCCGTAGAGCTTGCCGGCGGCCACCGCGCCGCCGATCGTGTTGTAGCTGTAGCCCCACGGGTCGTGCCATTCCTTGAGTTCGCCGTCCTCGATGTACTGCACACCCGGCATGGCCAGGGTGACGCGTGCGGCCGCTTCGTAGCCGACCGCCACCGCCGTGAGCAGGTCGGTGCCGGACGCGTCGGTCTCCTCGGCCGCAGCCAGGGCGGCCGCGATCACGGTGTTCGCGATGTGGCAGTGGTAGAGCAGGTTGTCGTCCAGGTCCAGCGCGTTGGCCGCGGTGGCGTTCATGAACGCTGCGGCCGACGGGGACGCCGTCCGGTTCTGACCGAGGATCGTGGCGCTGCCGGTACCGCCGTCCTGCGCGGACAGAGTGCTGGTGACAATCGTGGTGCCGTGGGCGCCCTGCGCCGCGATCGCGCAGAGCATCGTGTCGAACAGGATCCGTAAGGCTTCGTGCCCGACTTCGTTCGGTAGGTCCTCGAATCGCACGGAGGCAAGGAACTCGGCGAACTGAGACGTCGTGCTCGGGGCCATCTGCAACACCCCTCTCCCGGTTCGGTACGAGAAGCGGCTGGCCATCGCACTGTAACTCAGACCTCTGCCTAGTGGAAGTCCATAGTCACCAGATGGAGGTTGTCCGGACAGTGGTCGAGCGTTGACGGTCCGCGATCAGCCTCGGACCAGGATCGTTAGCAATCAAATCGATGCTTGTTCACCGCTGATTCAACTGGTACACCTTCACGGTGCGACTATCAGGTTCCATTCCGGCAGAGGCCGATGGAGACGGACGTGGTGACACTGTCCGGTCCGTCGTGCGGGCGCTCACGATGCTGTCCGTACTCAGTCCTGATCGTTCGACAGTCACCGAACTCGCGGCTGCGGCCGACGTACCCGTCCCGACCGCGATTCGAATCCTGAAGACGATGGAAAAGTGCGGTTTCGTCCGGCGAAACCCGGACGGCTCGTTCGGGCACGGTCCGGCCGCGATCCGCATGGCAGTGCAGCTGGACCCGCAGGGCGCGATCGGGCGCGCGATACGCACGGCCGCCCAGGAGCTCAGCGACAAGTTCAACGAGACGACCGCGTTCTTCATGCAGGATCGCAACGAACGCGTGTGCGTCGAGTCGGTCGAGTCCACCCGTGAGGTGCGCTGGGTCTGCCCGGTCGGGCAGCGGATGCCGGTGCACCTGGGTGCGGCCGGCCGGGTGCTGGTGGCGTTCGGCATGAGCGACCAACGAGCGGCCGACCCTGGATCGGCCGATCTCGAAGTGGCCGCCATCCGTGCCGTCGGCTACGCGACCACAGAACGGGAGTCCACCAACGACTCCTGGGGTATCGCGGCACCCATCTACGAGCAGGGCATCTTCTACGGTGCGCTGGCCTGCGGTATCCCGGTTTCCCGGGCGACCCCGGAATTGCGTACCGAGTTGATCGAGGCCTGCGTCAGCGCTGCGGCATCCGTCAGTGAGGGCATGCCCAGCGACCACATTGGTCGGGCCACCGCCTATTCGCAACCACCGTAACCGGATGTGAGAGGAGCTGTGGTTCCTCATGGTTTCGCAAAGTGAAAAAGCCAAGGCGAAAGAACTGCTCCTCGGCGGCAAGATACCTGGCTATGTCACGGCCGTACTGCCCATTGTGGCACTACTGGTGTTGTGGCAGCTCGTCGGTCAGCTGCACAGCCGTAATCCGTACGCGGTGTCCCTGAGCTCGACGCTGGCCGCCGTGCCGGCCTGGTGGCAGCGGGGGATGGCCACCGACCTGCGGACAAGCGGCGAGGAAATCCTGCTCGGCGCGCTGATCGCACTGGTCGCCGGACTGGTCGTCGGCGTGCTGCTCGGCCGGGTACGGGTGCTGGATCTGCTGGTCGGACCGTGGGTCCGAGCGTTCTACACGATCCCGGTCATCGCGTTGACACCGTTGTTCGTCATCGCGCTGGGCCTGGGTATCGAGTCCAAGGTCGCCATTATCGCGATGGTCGGATTCTTTCCGATCGCCATCAACACCGCCGTCGGAACTCGTCAACTGAACAGTACGTACGCCGACATCGCCGACTCGTTCGGCGCATCGCGGTTCAAGCGTGTCCTCCGAATCGACACGCCGGCCGCGCTGCCTTATGTGATCACCGCAATTCGACTGGCCGTCGCCCCGATGATCGTGGCCGTGTTCGTCGCCGAACTGCTCGGTGGCGACGGTGGGGTCGGCTACCACATTCAACAGTCGGCGCAGAGCCTGAACATCGCGAGTATGTACGCGGGGATACTCGTGCTGATCGTCGTCGCCGTCGTCGCTGACGGAATTGTGCGAGCTGTCGAGAACCACATGCTCGCCAAGCGTGGAATTTCCTGAAAACTCAGGACGGAGCAATTATGACGAACCAACGACGCAGCGTCATAGCGGCAGCCACCTTTGTCGCTGTCATCGGTGTCGTGACGGCATGCGGTGGCAGCGGCTCGGGCGGCGGTGCCCAGGCGGGCGCCCCGGCGAATTCGGGCTCGAACGCACCGAAGACGGTGGACCTGACGGTCGCCATCCCGGCGCTGGGCATCGACTACAACTGGGACATCACCACGGCCAAGGAGATGGGCTTCTTCTCCGACGTCGGCATCAATGCGACGCTGAAGAACTTCTCCGGCCCGCCGGACACCATCGCCGCTGTCGCCAGTGGCTCGGCCCAGTTCGCGGGCGGTGTCGCGACCGACCAGACGATCATCGCGCACAACAAGGGCACGCACGTCGCCATCGTCGCCGGGGAGAACTACGCCCTCGACGAGATCATGGTGAAGTCGAGCATCGAGAGCTGGTCGGACGTGAAGGGCAAGACGTTCGGCACGGCAGCACCGAAGTCCGGCTCGACCCTGCTGCTCCAGCGGGCACTGGAGAGTCAGGGTCTTGCGCTTTCCGACGTGAAGATGCGGCCCTTCGGGACCACCGGCGACCGGGCCGCGGCGCTGTTGGCCGGTCAGGTGGACGGCGCCAGTCTCGCGCAGCCGTTCGACTTCAAGGCGAAGGCAGCGGGCTTCACGTCACTGGCCACCATGCGCGACATCCTGGGCAAGTACCCGTTCACCGCGCACGTCGTCAACACCGACTACGCGTCGGCCAACCCGGACGTCGTCGTCAACTACCTGCGCGCCATCGTGAAGGCACAGGCATGGCTGGCCGACTCGGCGAACCGCGAGAAGGCGTCGCAGATCCTCAGCAAGTACTCCGAGGCCGAGCTGAACCTGTCCGAGCAGACCTGGGACTACGTCTACAAGACGGCGCAGGGTGCGGTGTCCGGCGGCGCGATCTCCGACTCCGACCTGGCACCGGTGCTCACCGCGGCGAAGCAGGAGTCCGGTGACAACAGCCTCACGCTGGACGGTGTCGTCGACACCAGCTACCTGAACAAGGCAGCCAACTAGCACGGGGCGACGGCCCGGTCGGCGCGGTACATGCACCGACCGGGCGGCAGGAAACGACGACCGACAAAGGAGTCGCGGTGTCCATTACCAGAGGCGACACGGTGACCGGGACGTGGCACAAGGCGGTGCGCAGCTCCTGGTTCACGTGGTCGGCGTCCGTCCTGCTCGGCGCCGCGGTGTGGGAACTGGTCGGCAGGCTCGGCCCGCACGACAAGCTGGTCTTCGTCCCGCTGTCCACCGTCCTGCGGTCGCTCGGCACGTGGTTCAGCAAGGACCACGCCCTGTCCGACCTGCGGACCAGCGCGGTCGAGTTCGGCATCGGTTACGGCATCGCGCTGGGCGTCGGGCTCGTGGTCGGGGTGATCCTCGGTCGGTCGAAGTTCCTGAACAAGGTGTTCGGCCCGATCATCTACGTGTTCTACACGGCGCCGATCATCACGCTGTCCCCGGTGATCATCGGCATCATCGGGCTGAACCTCGGTGCCGAGTCCTTCATCATCTTCGCGATCGCCGTGTTCCCGGTCATCTTCAACACGATCGCCGGGATCCGGAACGTCCCGAAGGACCTGAAGGACGTGGCCACGGCGTACGACGGCCCACGGCTGCGCAGGCTGCTGCGGGTCGAAGGTCCCGGTGCGCTGATCCACATCATGGTCGGCGCCCGGATGGCCGTCAGCCGAGCGCTGGTCGGGCTGTACCTGGCCGAGCTGCTCGGCGCGAGCGACGGCGTCGGTTTCACCGCGTACACCGCCTACACGAACCTCGACGTGCCACGGCTGTACGCGGCCCTGCTGGCCCTGGCTCTGGCCGGGATGGTCATCACCGGCCTACTGCGACTGATCGAAGTCCGGATCACACACGGGGTGGAGCTATGAGGAGGCCGACCGAGCAGGTGATGGTGACGAGAGAGCAGGTTCCGATGCCACCGAGTGGCGGCGAACTCGCCTTCACCGGCCTTGGCAAGACGTTCGGCAAGGGTGACCGCCAGGTCACCGCGCTCACCGACGTCGACCTGACCGTGCGCGACGGCGAGTTCGTCGCGTTCCTCGGACCGAGTGGCTGCGGCAAGTCGACGCTGCTGCGGATCCTGATGGGCCTGGAGACGGTGTCCACCGGGACCGTGTCCGTCGGCGGCCGGATCAACCCCGCGCCTGCGCGGGATCGGGCGTTGGTGTTCCAGGGCGACTCCTTGCTGCCGTGGCGGACCGTCGCGCAGAACGCCGAACTCGGCCTGGAGTTCGAAGGCGTGCCGCACCGGGACCGCAGGGCACAGGTGGACGACCTGCTCCGGCTCGTCGGGTTGTCGGACTTCGGCAAGCGGTATCCGCACGAGCTGTCCGGCGGTATGCGCCAGCGGGTGAACCTCATCCGGGCGCTGGCGATCAAACCGTCCGTCCTGCTGATGGACGAGCCGTTCGGGGCACTGGACGCCCTGACCCGCGAAGTCATGCAGACCGAACTACTGCGCATCTGGCACGAACGTGCGTCCACGGTGTGTTTCGTGACGCACTCGATCGAGGAGGCGGTCTTCCTTGCCGACCGCGTCGTCGTGTTCGCCCCACGGCCCGGCCGGATCGTCGAGGACGTCGTCATCAACCTGCCCCGGCCACGGGAACTGGAGATGCGCCGCACACCGGAGTTCGTCGAGCTGGCGCAACGGCTGTGGAACATCCTGATGCGGTCGGGCAGCATCGGGATCGGTTCGGACTGAATGCCTTTTTCGCCAGCGCCTCTTCACGAGGAAGGAATTCACGTGGACTACGAAAGGGTTGCGATCCTCGACGCCCTGACCAGCTTCGTTGACGACACCGTCGTACCGATGGAATCGGCCAACGCGCACCTGTTGGCCGGCGCGAACGGCCCCTACGGCCCGAACGGATCGTATTCGCCAGCGGTGTTGGACCTGATGCGGACCGTCCGTGAGTCGTCCGCCGATCTCGGCTACTACACACTGTTCGCGCCGGAGTCGGTCGGCGGCGGTGGGCTGGGCGCCGAGGACCTGTTCCTGGTCTGGGAACGACTGCACGAACGCTACGGTCCCAAGCGGATACTGCCGTACGAGACAGTGGCGCACTGGACCAGCGGGCCGAGTTTCCTGCTCGGCCATCTGTCCGCCGAACTGCCGTCCTCGATCCACGAATCGATCATGGCAGGCACCAGGACGACGTGTTTCGCGATGTCCGAGCCGGACGCCGGTTCCGACGTGATGTCGATGTCGACAGCGGCGAAACCGGACGGCGACGGCTGGCGGATCAGCGGCACCAAGCAGTGGATCTCCAACGCCCACCATGCCGACTGGGTGTTCGTGTTCGTGGCCACCGGTGGTAAGCGCGGTGAGCGCGGCCATGACCAGATCTCGTGCCTGCTCGTGCCGACCGACTCGGTGGGCTTCAACCGGGACGGTGTGATCCGGCTGTTCGGCGACACCGGCGGCAACGAGGCCATCCTGTCCTTCGACAACGTGTACGTCGGAGCCGAGCACGTGGTCGGCGACGTCGGCCGCGGCTTCGAGCTGGCATTGGAGGGTGTGGCCCAGGGCAAGCTGTACAACGCCGGTCGCTGTGTCGGCCTGGCCCGCTGGGCCATCGAAACCGCGCTGAACTACGCACGCGACCGCCGTACGTTCGGCCGCCCGATCCTGGACTACCAGGGTGTCTCCTTTCAATTGGCCGACTGCGTGATCGAGTACTACGCGGCTCGCAGCATGGCGTTGGACTGCGCCCGCAAGATGGACGACGGCGCCAAGGCCATCCTGGAACTCGCCGCCGTCAAGGCCTACGCCACCGAGATGTGCTTCAACGTCTACGACCGCTGCATGCAGGTGCTGGGCGGCATGGGCATCACCAACGACACCAAGCTCTACGACGGCTGGCACCTCGCCAGGACCGTCCGGATCGCCGACGGCACGGCCGAGATCATGCGGCGGACCATCGTGAACCGTTTGCAGCGCGGCGAGTTCCCAGCATGACCATTTGGAGGATGCCATGACTGTCTCCGCTGCTTCCTTCGCCGACCCGGTGGCCGAGGAGTTCCGCGCCGAGGTGACCGCGTGGCTGCGCCGGATCGCGCGGCCGGAGTGGCAGCAGGACCTGCTGTCCGATGTCACCGAGGACGACCGGATCGCCATGCGGCGCGACTGGGACCGACTCGTCCACGAGGGCGGCTTCGGCGGGCTGAGTTGGCCGGTCGAGTACGGCGGCCGTGGACTCGGGCCGATCGAGGAGTACATCTTCCACGTCGAGGCGGCCAAGTACTCGGCGCCCGATCTGTTGAACTGCATCGGTTTCGACCTGGCCGGGCCCGCCGTGCTCGCCGCGGGCACACCGGCGCAGCAGGAGCGGTTCCTGCCCCGCATCCTGCGTGGTGACGACCTGTGGTGCGAGGGGTTCTCCGAGCCGAACGCCGGGTCCGACATGGCGGCGACGGCGACCGTGGCGGAGCCGTGTGAGGGCGGCTACCGGGTGTCCGGTCAGAAGGTGTGGACGAGCTTCGCGCACATCGCCGACTGGTGCTACCTGTTGGTGAAGTCGTCCGCGACGGCGGCTCGACACCACAATCTGTCGATCCTGTTGTTGGACATGAAGTCACCGGGCATCGAGGTGCGGCCGATCAGACAGATCACCGGGGAGAGCGAGTTCAACGAACTGTTCCTGGACAACGTGTTCGTGCCGGCCGAGAACCTGCTCGGCACCGAGAACGACGGCTGGGACCTGGCCACACTGGCGGGTTTCCGACACGGCCGGCGGCCGTTCGACGCGCTGCGCCGCTACATCCAGATCCGAGGTGCCGCCGATCAACTCGGTCGCTGCCGGGCCGAGTCGGGGGAGACCGGGCAGTCCGCGGCCGAGCGGGAAACCGAGTTGCTGCGCTGGCACATCACGCGGGTGATCGACGGCCTGGCCGCGGGCCGGGACGTCCGTGGGCCGTCCTCCACGCTGCGGATCGTCTGGGGCCAACTGTGGCAGCGGATCAGTGAAGCCGGGCTGGCGCTCGGCTGCCCGCACCACGATGCGTACTGGCGCTACCAGTACCTGTACACGCGGTTCGCCACCATCGCCGGTGGCACGGAACAGATCCAGCGCAACATCATCAGCGACCGTGTTCTCGAACTGCCGAGGAAGTGAGCGACATGCGTACCCGGCCAAGCGATACAGCTGTCGAGGCGGCCCGCGGGCTGAGTGACTTCCTGGCGGGCCAGGCGGCTTCGGAGACGGTGTGGGACGAGCTGAGGGCAGGCGGCTGGCTCGACGTCGGCACCGAGCTGGCCGACGAATCGTCCGACGAAGCACAGTTGGTCGTCGACGCGGCCTACCTGGCCGACGCGTTCGCCAAGCACCTGATCCCGGTGCCGTTCGTCGAGGTGCTGGCAGGCCAGATCGGTCGTGCACTGGCCGACCAGCGCGAGATCACGGTGGACGGCCCGGTGGCGGTCGCGTTTCCTCACGAGTTGTTCGCTGGCACCAGCGCTGCCGTGGACACGTTCGCTCCGTCGCTGCCCACCGCCGATCTCGACATCGGGGTCGTCAACGTGCGCCAGCTCCAGGTCGAGGCGACACTGCGGGCCATGGGTGCGGTCAGCGCAACGCGGACCGCGTTCGCCGGGGTGGTCGACTACTCGCGGAGCAGGCGGGCGTACGGCCAGGTCATCGGCTCGTTCCAGGCGATGAAACACCTGATGGCAGACATGTTCGTGGCCCTGGAACTGGCCGAGTCCGGTTGCGTGTGGGCGGCCAACGACCTGGACAACGCGTTCACCGTCTGCGACGACGTGCTGGCGCGCTGCCTGTGGGTGGCCGGCCGCTGCATCCAGGCCTACGGCGGGATCGGGTTCACGTGGGAGGGCGGGACGCACTACTACGTCCGGCACATCGTGGCCGCCCAGCGGCTGAACCGGGACATGGCGCGAGTGACCGCGGGAGGTTCGAATTGACGGCGGTGGCCGCGGCTCTGGTGCCCGGTGACGGCATCGGACCGGAAGTGACGAGCGCGGCGGTCGAGATCCTGCGGGCCGCCGGGGCCGACATCGAATGGCATGTGCTGCCCGGTGGGGCGGACTCGTACCGGGAAACCGGCGACGCGATGCCGGCGTCGACGGTGGCCACGGTGCACGAGCTCGGTCTGGCGCTGAAGGGGCCACTTGAGGTGCCGCTGCGGGCCTACGAGAACCCGAACAAGGGCCTACGGCATGCGATCTCGGCCTACGCCAACGTGCGCACGGTCCAGGGTCACCGGCGGCCCTTTCGACTGGCGATCGTCCGGGAGCTGACCGAGGACTCGGCCCGGGGTGCGGCACAGCGGACCGGGGACGGCCAGACCGGCATCGCGGTGAAGGTGGTGACCAGGACGGCCAGCGAGAAGGTCGCGCGCTTCGCCTACGACTGGGCGACCGCGCAGGGCCTGCCCGGCGTCGCGGTGGCGCATCTCGGCCCGAGTCAGCGCGACACCGACGGGCTGTTCCTCGACGTGGCGATGGAGGTCGCCAGGGACTATCCGGCGCTCACCGTCACGGAGGAGGCCGTCGACCCACTGTGCGTGCACCTCATCCAGAACCCGTTGCCGTACCACGTGATTCTCACGATGAACGTGTACGGCGGCATCCTGTGCGGCGTGGCGGCCGGGTTGGCCGGCAGCGTCGGTCTGATGCCGGGGATGAACGTCGGCGAGACCGGCGTGGTGTTCGAGGCCGGCCACGGCAGCGCCCCTCGGCACGCCGGCAAGGACACCGCCAATCCGATGGGTCTCGTGTTGTCCGGCGCGATGCTGCTGGACCACGTCGGTCAGCGTGACGTCGCCGACCGGGTGCGCGCGTCGATCGGGCGGGTGGTTGCCGAGGGCACGTCGGCGCCGCGTGATCTCGGTGGCAGCGGCTCGCTCAGCGCGTTCGTGGCCAGGGTCGAGGAGCTGTTGTGAGCCTGGCATTCGACCACGTGCTCGTGACTTCGGTGGCCGACGGGGTGGCGCACGTCGAGCTGGATCGGCCCCCGGTCAACGCGGTCAGCCAGGACATGTACGTCGAGTTGCGGGAGATGTTCAGCCGGTGCCACGAACTGCTGCCGGCGGCGCGCGTGCTGGTGCTGTCCGGTCGCGGCCGCCATTTCTGCGCCGGCAACGACCTCGGCGAGTTCGGCGAGATGACCGAGCGGAACGCGTCGTCGCGGATGCGGTCGGTCCGGGAGGCGTTCGCCGCGATCTACGAGTGCCCGGTGCCGACCATCGCGGCCGTGCACGGCTCGGCGCTGGGCACCGGCACCGCGATCGCGGCGTGCTGCGACCTGATCATGTGTGCCGAGAGCGCGATGCTCGGCACACCGGAGGTCGGCGTCGGCGTGATGGGCGGCGGCCGGCACCTCGCGCGCATCGTGCCCGAGCACGTCATGCGGCTGATGTACTTCACCGGCGATCCCGTGCCGGCCCGTGATCTCGTCGGCTACGGCGGTATCGCGGCCGTCGTGCCCGACGATCGGCTGCTGGCCGAGGCGTTCGAGCTGGCGTCTCGGATCGCGCGGCACAGCGGCGTCGTGCTGCGCCACGCCAAGGACAGCCTCAACCGGGCGGAGTTCATGGAACTGCGCGCCGGCTACGAGGCCGAGCAGCAGGTGACGATCCGGCTGGCCGGCCATCCCGACTCCATCGAGGCCCGCGGCGCCATGGTCCAGCGGCGCCCACCGCAGTACGAGGGAAAGGAGTGAACGCATGGACAAGCCGACCGTGTTCACCGAGGACGACCTGGCCCGCATCCACAAGGGCCTGGCAGGCTATCGGGTACCAGGGGCGTACGAGGCCGGGCAGTGGATGGTCAGCAAGTACACGCGGGACCCACGCATCCTGGACAAGCGGCTGCCGGCGACCGTCACCTTCCGGGACATGACGTTGCGGGTCGTCGAGCAGATCTCCGGTGTCGCGCTGTCGCCCGATGAACGGATCGCTTTCCTGCGGGCTATCGCCGGTACCGGGATCCAGTCCATCCAGCCGTCGGCGTTCCGGCGTGGCCACGACCTGGCGTTCATGAAACGGGAGGCCGAGGCCATCCGGGACGTCAATCCCGATTGCGAGATCGTCTACGGGGCACTGTCCGCCGAGGCCGATCTCGCGCTCGCCGCGGAGGCCGGTTACGACGCCGTCGACGTGTGGTCGACGTATCTCGGTGACGTGGCACCAAGTTGTGCCGGCGCGGTGTACCACCGGGCGTGGCAGGACCGGGAGTGGCACGACCTGCGGTTCCCGAAGCGGCCGGAGGACCAGGTGGCGCGTTCGGTACGGTTCATCGAGCTGGCCGGCCAGTACGGGATCCACGTCGGCGGTGCGGTCAATCTGTTGTCGTTCTGTGATGAGTCCTATGTGGACCTGTATGTGCGGACGGTGGCGGCGGCCGGCTGCCGTGAGGTGGTACTCGCGGACGGCGCCGGTGGGGTCAGTCCCGAGGTGTTCGGGCACCTGGTCGGCGTGGCCAGGGCCGCGGCGCCGGAGGTCACCATCGGCGTGCACACGCACAACAACTTCGGGACCGGTATCTCCGCCGCCGTCGAGTCGATCAAGGCGGGCGCCACGCTGATCGAGGTGTCGGTCAACGGCTACGAGGAACACCCTGGCAACCCCGACCTGGCCACGCTCGCCATCGCGCTGCGGGCGCTGTACGGCGTGGACGCTGGGATCGACCTCGGTCGCCTGTGGGATCTGGCGCGGCTCGGCGAGGAACTCACCGGGCTGACCCTGGAGCGCAACCACCCCGTTGTCGGCATCGCGATCTACACCGGCGGCGGTGGCGACGAGTACGTCCAGGAACACCACGTCGACCCACTGATCCACGCGTCCATCGCGCCGGAGGCGGTCGGCGGCAGGCGGCAGGTCGACGTCGGCGTGACCACCGGGCCCTTCACCATGTGGGACAAGCTCGACGAGCTGGGTATCGAGGTGGACAGCAGGGCGATGGTCGAGCAGGTGCTCACGCTGTGCAAGGAGAGACTGGCGGCATCGGCCAACGGGATCGGTGACGACGACATCCGAGCGGTGGCGGCCGAGGTCGCCGCGCGTTGAGCGGACACCTGCGGGACACCGTCGGTCGACTCGGCGTCTGGTGCACGCGGGAGGACATCTCGCCAGCACTGGCCGCCGAGATCGAACGCCTCGGCTACGGCACGATCTGGATCGGCCGAGCGGACGGCGACCTCTGTCTGATTGAAGAATTGTTGAACAATACTGGTAGTATAGTTGTGGCGACCGGGATCGTGAACATCTGGCGCTACCCGGCCCGTGATGTCGCGGCTGCCTATCACCGGGTCGAGTCGCGTCATCCTGGCCGGATGCTGCTCGGTATCGGCGTCGGCCATCCCGAGACCAACGGGGACCAGTACCGCAAGCCCTACACGGCGTTGTGCCGCTACCTGGACGAACTCGACGCGGCCGGGGTGCCGGTGTCGCGTCGGGTGTTGGCCGCGCTCGGACCGAGGGTGTTGCGGCTCGCCGCCGAGCGGGCGGCCGGGGCGCATCCATACCTGGTGCCCGTCGAACACACCCGGTTCGCGCGGCAGGTCATGGGTGCCGATGCGCTGCTGGCGCCGGAGCAGCGCATCGTGCTGGACACAGATCCCGTGCGGGCCCGTACCGCCGCGCTGGCCGCGGTGTCCGGTCCACTGAGCCGGGTCAACTACGCGACGAACCTGCGGCGGCTGGGTTACGACGGACCGCCGAGTGACCAGTTGCTCGACCGACTGGTCCGCCATGGCGACGCGACGGCGATCAGCTACGCCATCGCGGAACACCTGCTGGCCGGCGCCGACCACGTGGCGGTGCATGTGTTGTCCGACCAGCCGTTGCGTGACTACACGACCATCGCCGACCAGTTCCGAGGAGAGCCAACATGACCATGTCCGCCGCCGATGCCGTCGCCGCGTCCCGTGAACTGCTGGCCGGCACGATCGACATGCACGTCCACACCGCACCCGATGTCGTGCCGCGCTCGGCCACCGCGATCGACGTGGGCCACGCGGCCAAAGCCGCCGGCATGCGGGCCGTGGTACTCAAGAGCCACTCCACGGACACGGCGAGCCGCGCCGAAACGGCCAGTGAGCTGACCGGTTTCCCGCTCATCGGGGGAGTCGTGCTCAACCACGCGGTCGGCGGGCTCAACCCGGACGCCGTCCGCGAGTCGGCCCGCCAGGGTGGCCGGGTGGTGTGGCTGCCGACGGCGAGCGCGCGCCATTACCTGGAGCACACCAGGGATCGGCACCATCCCAGGTACGAGTCGTGGCTGGCGCGTGGCCTGGTGGTGAGCGAGGGCGGCGAGATCCGGCCCGAGACCGAGGCCGTGCTGCGGGCGGTGCAGCGGACCGACATGGTGCTCTGCTCCGGACACGTCAGCCCGGCCGAGACTCTGACGACGTTCCGCCGCGCCGCCGAACTCGGCATCCGCCGGCTCGTGGTGACACATCCGCACGCCGATTTTGTCGGCGCCACGGTCCCGACGATGCGGGAGTTCGCGGAAGTGGGTGCTGTCAACGAAATGCTGTACACGTTCGTGACCCCGGCGGTGGAGCACACGCAGACGATGGCACACATCGCCGGTCAAATAAGGGAAACCGGCATCGAGAACTGCTACATCTCCACCGACGGCGGCCAGGCCGTCAACCCGGTGCCGACCGAGATGTACCGGCTGTTCATCGAAGGCTTGCTGCTCAACGACTTCACGGAGAAGGAGATCATCCAGCTCGCCAGGACCACGCCGGCCCGGGTATTGTTCGGCTGAAGGTCAGTGCTCCGCATCACCTCGATCCAGCGTTGTCCGGAGAATGGTCAGGTGCGGGTCGCGCGGGCCAGCCAGCTGTGTGCGGCGCCTTCGGTTGCCGGGTCGTACGCAGGATGGACGCCCCGGCCGTAGGAATTGGCGACCTGCGCGAGTTCGGACACCTCGGGGGTCCAACCGTGGCCGCGTAGCCAGTCCTCCGGGTCGATCGGCCCGGACTGCCACAATGCGGCCAGTCCCGGGCTGATCCTGGTCAACGCCGCCCGCAGAGCCGCGCTGTCCTGGACGTGGTCGAACGCGAGCACGCTGCCGGGCGCGCTCAAACCGGTGATCGCATCCAACAGGCCATCGGCCGCGCCCGCGTCCAACGCGTACAGCAGTCCCTCGGCCAGCCACGCGGTCGGCTCGTCCGGGCGGAAGCCGGCCTGTCGCAACAGCGGTGGCCAGTCGGCACGCAGATCCACGTCGACCGGATGGTGCACGGCCCGCGCCGGGTGCGCGACCATGACCTCCTGCTTGAACCGGAGCACCGGCTCCTGGTCCAGTTCGAACACCTCGGTACCGGCAGGCCACTCCAGCCGATACGCACGACTGTCCATTCCGGACGCGACGAGCACGGCCTGTCGACACCCGGCCGCGAGCAGTGTCTCATCCAGGAACCGGGTCCGCACGGCCGCCTGCTCACCCAGGATCGCCACCAGGTCCTGCTTGGCCGGGTCCGGCTCCATCGGGATGCCGGCAGCGTCGAGGAACAGCGCGGCGTAGGGATCGGTGAACAACCGGTCGGGTCGCTCACTCTCGGCGGCACGCAGCGCGGCTACTTCCCATGCGGTGCGGCCGATCGCGTTGATCTGTGAGATGTCCACGCCTCTCCTCAGTCAGTGGTGTTCGGCGGATAGGTGAACCGGGTCAACAGGTCCATCAGCTGGTCGGCCTCGCCAGGCCCCAGATGTGCGACGAGTTCGTCGGCCGGACCGACTGCGTTGACGTGGGCCGCGTCGAAGACTTCCAGGCCGCGGTCGGTGACCTCCACAGCACGCGCCCTTCGGTCGCCGGGCACCGCGCGGCGCACCGCAAGGCCCGCCGCTTCGAGGTCGTCGACAACACGCATGATGCCGGCCTTGTCGAAACCGGTCGCGTCAACCAGGTCCCGCTGGGTCATGGAACCCTTGTCGGTCAACGTGATCAGCACCGCGAAGTGTCGCAGTTCCAGCCCGAACGGCCGCATCGCGCCTGCCATCGCGGCCGCCGCCCGAGTGTGTGCCCGACGCAGCAGCAACCCCAGTGCGAACGGGGAGGCGTCCCCCGGTCTGCCAGTCGCCCGAGCGCTCGTGTTACTCATCGTCACGACGGTATCACATGAAATCGTCGCACATGAAACGATCTTACGCCCGGCCACCACGCCCGCTTCCGCACCAGGTCGGCAGTGTCGGTCCCAGGCCGGTCCCAGGTGCGGGGTCACGATGCGGTGTTCGGTGCGGGTCGGGTCTGCTGCGGGCCATGGGCGCGACCGACACACCGGATGGTTCTGGGCTGATCTTGCCGAACCGGCAGGGGATGGACGCGGCAGCCGGCAATTTTCTGCGACGGGTGGCCAGCGGTCCACGGCCGTGTCGCACGGTGAGGGTTTCCGGTCGAACAAAAGCCGACCGGACAACTTGCCGACGGGGAAGGCGTCAATTGTGGATATACAGTTCCGAGCTGCCGTTTGGTCGCCCCGACCCGGGGGTACTATCGATGATGTCCGTCAAGTTTCTCAACTAGCCGCGGGCGATCTACAAGTATTCCTTACGGCCGGAGCAACAGCGGTCCGGAGTAGTGCCGCTTCCACGGCCGTCCAGCATGTGTGCGATATCCAGGCCCTGTTGCGCATCGGGGCCAATCCCGGATGCTCATCGTCCAAACAATTCCGACTCGGGTGCAGGTGGTTTTCTTGGCACGGCCGGACTGGGTCTCACGGTGTTGATTGGTCAGTTACGTCACGTACGCCGTCGTACGTTCGCCTCGTTGACTTCGCAGAACTACCGACTGTTTTTCGCGGGGGTGATCGTTTCCACCACAGGTACCTGGATCCAACTTGTCGCCGAAAGCTGGTTGATCATCAAACTCGGCGGTTCCGGGCCGACGTTGGGTGTGGCGATGGCCATGCAGTTCATCCCCATCGTGGTGCTGGGTCCCCATGCCGGTGTGATGGTGGATCGGTGGAACAGGCGCCGACTGGTGCTGGTCGCGCAGAGTGTGGCTGGTGGTTTGGCGGCGACGATGGGGATGCTCACCCTTTTCGGTGAGGTTCGGATCTGGATCGTCTGGGTCGCCGCGCTGCTGGTGGGATGTGTCGACGCATTCCACAGCCCGGCGCGCGCGGCGTTCAGCGTGGAACTCGTCAGTGCCGACCTGGTCGGCAACGCCGTTGCCCTGACCACCGCCGTGACCGTCTCGGCCCGTGCCGTGGGCCCGGCGATCGGCGGCCTGCTGGTCGCCGGAGTCGGTGCCGCTCCTTGTTTCCTGATCAACGCGGCCTCCTATGTGGTGGGAGCCGTCTCGATCGCTGCCGTGAGCCCCCGTCGCCTGACGATCGAGCCACCCGCGCCCCGCGCACGCGGCCAGGTCATGGCCGGCCTGTGCCATGTGCGGCAGCGTCCCGCGCTGCGCGGCGTGCTGGCAATGGTCGCCATCGTCGGCGTCTTCGGGTCGAACGTCCCGTTGTTGCTCACCATGCTGGCTCGTTCCGGTGGCCATGGCCCTGCCCTGTACGGAGTGATGATGTCCTGCCTGGGCAGCGGAATGGTGATCGGATCGCTGATGTCAGCCGGCCGACACCACCCGACCACGCGGGGCGTCGGACTACTTGCCCTTGCCATGGGCAGTGCCTATCTGCTCACCGCGTTCGCGCCTGACATCACAGCGGTGCTGGCGGCGATCGCTGTGCTGGGCATCGTCACCGGGATGTTCCTGGCATCGGCGTTCGGCACACTCCAGCTCAATGCCGGGCCCAGGATGCACGGACGCGTCATGGCGATGAACACAATCGCGTCGTTGGGCACGGCTGCCGTGGGAGGTCCGGTCATCGGCTGGGTCGCGGCCACGTGGAATGTCCACGTAGGATTTGTGATCAGCGGCGTGTTCTGCCTGGCCGCGTGCCTGGTCGGAATCCCGACGCCGGCCAGGACCCGGAAGGCGGACTAGACCACACGGTTCATCGGCAGTGGGGTGCCGAACCGCTCCCGCACCTCCTGTGTCTGCCACAGGCCGCCACGATAGGTACCGGCCGTCGAGCTGCCGAAGATCGCGGCGTACCCACTGGGCAGCTCAGGGCTGCCACCGAAGGCGGCATGCATTCGCAGCAGCAGCCTGCCCTTTCCCTGGCTGTCGGCGCTGTAGGCGGTGCGTGCGTGTGCGACCGACAGGTTGTTGACCACCTGCAGGTCGCCGGGTCGCAGTGGCATCTCCAGTCGCAGTTCTGGAATGCGACCCACCTCCTCGACGGCGTCGACAGCCGCCGCTTGTTGTGGGGTCGTCCTGGGTGCGTCGGGGAACTGTTGCGTCTGCTCGATGTGCAGCCGATTGAAATAGGACGCGAAGTGATCGCCGACCCGACTGAACATGGGCAGCTCACACCACCGCGCCGCGACCTCGCCACGGGGACCCAGTTGTGGTGGCACGTGCATGGGGACCGGCCGGCACAACGCGGCGAGCAACTCTGGATGCCGCTCCAGCATGGTGTTGTACACCGTCTTCGACGACACGGCGATACTCACGCCGCCGGACTCCGCCGATCGCACACACAGCAGCCCGACCAGGTCGGCTGCCCGGTCCACGTGGGGTGGCATCGCGCGGGTGATGCCGATCCGCCCCGCGCCCGGCACCGTGGCGTCGGGCGCGGCCTCCACGCGGACGATCAACTCGTCGTCGAGTCGCTGCAGGACCGGCTGGCCGATCAGCATCATGAGGACCACATAGGCCATCTCCGCCAGTTCCTCGTGCACCGGGAACCCGGTGAGTACGACCAGTCCGGGTTCGCCGGCCAGCCTGCGCTGCACGTCGCCGACGAACGAGCGGGTGCGCGCGGACACCGTCGGCCGTTGCTGGAGCGGGTCCGCGCCGGGGACACCGAGATCGCCGGGCACGAGGGTTGCCGCGGCACGCAGCAGGTCGTCGTTGACCTCGGCGGACAGCGGGACCCGCCAGGCGGCCTGGTCGTGCGCCAGGTCAGTGCCGTACCATCCACCCGCCACGGGACGGGACAGTTGTTCGTCGGTGCTGGAGGTCGGCACGGTTCTCTCCTTGTCTGTGCTACGTGACTGCGCCAGGGGGAATGGTCAGGTGCGGACGGGTTTCCCGCCGTTGACGGCGAGTTTCCGTGCTGCGGTGCTGTTCATGTCACCGCCGGAAGGGCATGGAATGCCCGCCGAAAGTAGACGGCGGGCGCCGGGTCGCCGACCTGGACGTGCCGGACGCGGCCGAGCAGAATGGTGTGATCACCTGCGGCGTAGGTGGCGTGCGTGGTGCAGTCCAGCCGCGCGCAGGCCCGGTCCAGCACGGGCAGTCCCTCGGCATCGGCGGTGAAGCCGGCGTCCCGGAACTTGTCCGCTCCCCGCGTCGCGAAGCGCGTCGCGAGGTTGGCGTCGTCGGACCGGATGACGTGCACGATCCACTGCGTGGCTCGGGCGAACACCGCATGGCATTGCGCCGTCCGGGCCAGACACACCAGCACCAGTGGCGGTTCCAGGGACACCGAGCAGAACGAGGTCGCGGTGAAACCCCACCAACGGTCGTCCGCGTCGGTCGTGGTGACGATGGTGACGCCGCTGGGAAACGAGGCCATCGCGTCGCGGAACAGCGGCGTTTCGCCCGTCCTGACACTGTCCACGGCCGGCATCACGAACCCCTTCCTCGTGTTCGTAGGCATATCGCTCAGCGGCCGAAACACTCCCGGACGAAGTAGTCCGAGCGTCCGCTGCCGTCGGTGAACGTGGTGAAGACGCAGACGACGAGGCAGCCGCGGTTGATGCGGGCCTGCAGATGTACCCGCATGTACCCGTGGTCGAATGTGGCCAGGAATGCGGGCGCGTTGTCCAGGTAGTGCGCGTCCGCGTACAACTCCGCACGGGTCGTACCCCAGTCGACCGGTCCGTCGGCTCCCACGCCGTACGCCCGCACGCGGACGTCGACGCCATCGGGTGCGACCTCCAGCGCGGCGATCCCTTTGGTGACGGCGGGTGCCAGTGCCGTCCAGGTGCCGAGCAACGCACCCGGCTCGTTGTGGCCGGTCCGCAGCAGCGGGTGGATGTCGGCGCTGGTGGGCTCGACGGGTTGCCGACCGCCCGTCGCCGCGATGTAGAACTCGCGGGTGAAGTAGTCCCGGCGACCCGAACCCTCGGCGAATCGGTGGAAGGCGTGCCCGGTCGCCAGGCCCAGTGCGAGATAGGACTCCAGCTGAGTCCGGACCTGTGCACCCTGGAAGGTGGCGGTGAACGCGGCGCAGACCTGGCCGGGGGCGGGCAGCAGGGTGTTCGCGAACGCCTGCGCCGGCACCTCACCCCAGTCGCCTCCCCTGGTCGCTCCGTAGCCGCCTGCGCCGATCAGCAGGGAACCTTCGTGACCGCGGGCCCGGAATCGGGAGACGCCGCCTGCGAGTCCGGTGGTGCTCACCCAGTCGCCCGTCACCGGCGTGAGATCGAGCGGCCCGGACTCCGACACGGCCTCGCCGTCGCCGATCCGATCAGCCTCGCGGGCGTGTGTCGCGATGGTCATCGCCGATGGGCCTTCCTGTCGACAACGAGGCAGTGGAACCGTTCCGGCGGCACCGGGTCGAGGATCTCACCTCGGGGGAACAGCTGCCGCATGTACTCCGGTGTGCAGAAGGTGAGGTAGCCGCGGTTCGGCTTGTCGGCGGAGATGCCGTCGTCGTCCGGGTCGAAGACCAGCTCGTCGTCGTTGACCAGCGTGGTCCAGGTCAGCTCGGTCCGTGCCGCCCGCGCGAGCAGTCCCGGCACGTCCAGGTCGGGTTTGGTCGCCCGGCGGGCCTCCAGTCGCCACTGCAGGTTGGACATTCCCGGCGACTCGTTCTCCCTGGCCCATCCGGGTGGCGGGGTGAATCGCGGGTCGATGAAGGAGAAGGCCGCCTTTCCGTCGTCGGCGATGAGGCCGAGGAGTTGATCGGCGAAGTCGAGTGTCTCGGCCCGGCTCACGTGGGTGAAGATCGACCAGCCGACGATGAAGTCGAACTTCATACCGAGGTCGGGGATGGGCAACCCGGGTGTGCCCGTGGGGTTGTACTCGAAGTTGTATCGGTCGTAGAAGACGAAGTTCGCCTTCGGGTGTCGCCGCGTGCCCTCGGTGATGGAGTCGCGGGAGACGTCGACCGACAGGTACTTGTCGTGTTCGATCGCGCAGTTCGGGTCGAGCAGGATGTTCCCTACGTTGCCGCCGTAGTCGAGTTCACGTTTGCCAGACCAGTCCGGGTACCCCAGCTGACGGTCGAAATAGGCGAACTGGCCTGTGCGTTCCGAGATCCACGTGGGCACCGCTACCTCCCTAGTGACTCACCGCTGCTTGACCGGACGGCCCGTCCGCAGCCGCCTTGTCGTCCTCGATTCCGCGCATGCCCAGGGCGGCACTGACCTCGGCGACGGGCATGTCCTGGCCGGTCATCAGACGGAACTGGCGGGAGAGCTCGGCCAGCAGCATCTCCTTGCCGTCGACCGTGACGTATCCGGCCGCCTGTGCGGCCGCGATGAGGGGGGTCTCGGTTGGCCTGTAGTTCAGGTCGAAGATCACGGTCGTCGGGTCGAGCCCTTCGAGTCCGAACAGGACCGCGTCCTGAGCCGACGTGGCGTGGACCAGGAGGGGGAAGGGCCGAGGGTCGAAGTCGGCCAGCGGCACGAACGGCAGACCGAGCTGCCTGGCGGCGAACTCGCCACGGTCCAGGCCGCGGTTGACCAGCGTGACCTTGGCACCCACCTGCGTCAGGCCCACGGCGGCGGCGCGGCCGGCGCCACCGCAGCCGATGACGGCGACCCGCTGGCCGGCGAGCTTGATCCGCCGGGTCCGCAACGCGCCGACCACGCCGTCCGCCTCGCTGTCCGCCCACCAGCCCGACGGTGTGCGGACCAACAGGTTGGCCGAATCGGAGCGGCGGGCGGTCGGGGTCGCCTCAGCCGCCAGGGCGATGGCT
Organism: Pseudonocardiaceae bacterium; assembly: GCA_036279295.1. Lineage (GTDB taxonomy): Bacteria > Actinomycetota > Actinomycetes > Mycobacteriales > Pseudonocardiaceae > DATEPR01. The sequence continues at coordinate 34,292 of DASUJK010000418.1, forward strand.
GCCTCCTTGTGCGGCCTGATGATGGTCGCGCCGAGCAGGGGCAGGCCCAGTTCCTCAAGTCCGGCGCTGAGGTCGGCCAGGGAATCGGTCAGCTCGTCGGTGTTGAACGGCAGGAACAGCGCGGGCAGGCCGAGCGACCGGTACGAGGTGTAGTGGACCAGCGGGGAGAGCCCGGTGATGGTGGACCCGCCGATGATCCCGTAGAGCCGCTCGACGCTCGACAGCGCCTGCAGCGGATAATCGGCCAGCAACCGATGCAGCGGAATCTCGCCGTCGACAGGAGGGTCACCGCGCCGTGACGGCGGGTCCAGCCAGCCGAACACCATGGAAGCACCGTATTTGGCCGTCAGCACTCGGGTGAAGGTCCCGACCGGGCCGCGCGCGTACGCCGTGACGTCGTCGCGGCCGACCGATTTGAGCAGCCGCAAAGGAACCAGTGCCTGCGCCATCGTGTCGGCCTTCGGAGCCAGCCGGTAGAGCTGGGCGTCGACGCGGCTGAGTTCGTCGAGCCTGCGCCGCAGGCCCGCCTGGTCGGTGGCCGGCCCGTGCCAGGAGATGATCCTGCGCTCCGGGGGGATGCGGTCGAGGATCGCCGGATGCAGGTCGCGCTCGGCTTCGAGGTCGACGAAGTCGTAGTGGTCGGCCGCCGCGATGAGCCGGCGCCCGCGGACGGCCCGGGTGTCGGTGCAAGCGCCACCCTCGCCCTGGCTGCGCAGCGTGTAGATCAGGTCGCCGGGGAATCTGCTCCGCAGCCAGGGCGGCTCGACGTCACCGATCAGGTCGGCGCGTATCTCAAGGCGCCGCACGTCGGGCGCCAGCGCCGCCAGTGCTTCGCTGGCGATACTCGGTAGGTAGGCAAGGGTGGCCACGGCCTGTACCGGCGAGGCGGGGTTCTCCATCGAACGTCCTTATCTGAAGACGGTCAGGTAGAGGCCGAACAACCCGATGGCGACGCAGGCCACGAACGCGACCCCCGTGCCGACGGCCGTGAGTGAGGCGCTGCCGCTCTGGATGCGTACCCTCTGGTACCGGGACATGCCGAGCGTGCCGAGTCCGAAGAGGATGGCCACGACGATGATCGTGCCCAGTGAGATGGCCGCGACCGAGCCGATCGCGCTCCACGCGATGTTCATGATTCTCCCGTCATGCCGATGCGGTTTCCGGTGTGACCGCCCGTTCCGTGGGCACGTCGTTGACGTTGCCGGCATGGACCGGGTGCCGCCGGGCCAACTTCCAGGACGCGACGGCCACAGCGATGCCGACGACCGCGATACCGATGGTGCCGATCGAACCGTCGTCGGAGGCCAGGACTGCGATGGCCGCCATCAGACCCGCGGCGGGGAGCGTCAACACCCAGGTCAGCAGGATTCGGCCGGCGATACCCCAGCGGACCTCCGCTCCCTTCCTGCCCAGCCCGGTCCCGACCACCGCGCCGCCACAGACGTGCGTGGTGGACAGTGCGAGACCGAGATGGGCCGAAGCCAGGACGACCGCGGCGGAGGTGGTCTCGGCGATGAAGCCCTGCGGGCTCATGATGTCGGTGAGCCGCTTGCCCACGGTCCGGATGATCCGCCAGCCGCCGAAGAACGTGCCCGCCCCGATCCCGAGGCCGGCCGAGATGATCACCCAGATCGGTGGATTGGCGTTGTGCGGCAGGAGGTTTCCCGCCACCAGCGCCAACGTGATCACGCCCATGGTCTTCTGTCCGTCGTTGGTGCCGTGGGCCATCGCCATCAGTGACGCGGACACCGTCTGCCCGGCTCGGTACGTCCTGGTGGTGGCGCGCTGGTCGGACCCGCGTGTCACGCGGTAGGAGATCATCGTGCCGATCACCGCCACGAGGCCCGCGATCAGCGGGGCCGCGACAGCGGGAATCAGGAAGCTGCTGGTGACCTTGGCGAAATGCACTCCGCTGCTGCCGACCGCGACCAGGGTCGCTCCGATCAGTCCGCCGTAGAGTGCGTGCGTGGAACTCGACGGCAGACCGGCCACCCACGTGATCAGGTTCCAGATGATCGCGCCGACCAGGCCGGCGAACACCACCGCCGGTGTGATCTTGGTGTCGTCGACGATGCCGTTGGAGATGGTCAGTGCGATCTTGATGGACAGAAACGCGCCGACCAGATTCCCGACGGCGGCGATGCCGACCGCGACGCGCGGCCGCAACGCACCGGTGGCCACGGATGTTGCCACCGCGTCCGAGGCTTCATGAAAGCCGCAGGTAAAATCAAAGACCAGCGCGGTGACGATCACGGCCACCACGATCAGCGGAATATGCAAGGGGACCTCCGAGGTTGATCCGCGATGCGATCAAAGTGGCATGTGTTCGCGGCGGCAACGAGAAATTGGATCCGCGTTCTGTGTTCACCGTATGCAGGTCTGGTCGGTACTTGCAAGGAAAATCAAAGTTCGGCACGTCATAAAATGAGTTATGGCTGGTCAGGATAATGGTGATCAGGCTAAAAAGGACTCATTGAAGAATGCATACGCATCTTCTTCTGGCACCCGATCGGTGAGCGGATCTGGACAGCACGATGCCACCTCCGGGCGCGTGCGTCCGTTGTGGCTCGACGCGGTGCCGGCGGTGGGCGCCCGAGGAGTTGCTGGTCGACTCCCTCCCTATTGCTTGCCGTGCAGGCCGATCGTGTCGGGCGATGCGGTGCGGGACAGTGCGACGGCGAGTGCGACGGCGATGACCATGATGACGATCTCCGCGGCGGCGAGCTCGACGAAGGCGCGACGCATGCGGCCGTCGTCGCCGGTGCGGATGCGCCCGACCGTGTGTTTGCGGTGCCACCAGCCGAGAATCCCGAGTGCGACCAGCGTCGCGCCCTTGAGCATGACGAGCACTCCGTACCGCGATCCCCACACCGCGGGAACCGATCATGTCTCCGGCAGCCCGTCGCTCTCCTCGAAGGCGTGGGCTCCGTGCAGGTGCACGATCATCGGCTGTGGACCGGTGTAGGGCGGCGGGATGCTGCCGAAGGTCGGCGTCGAGTCCCGCCCGCTGATTCCGCCCGGCGGGTTCGCCCAGTGGATGGTGGGATCGGTGGTGAACAGCGGCGGCAGGAAGTTGCCGAACGAGTCGGTCATCTGGTTCATCCAGGTGACCCGGCTCTGCTTGTTCGCCGTGTTCTCGATGGTGAAGCTCGGGGCATGGAACGTGGCGCCGATATTGGGATTTCCGTAGCCGTTGACGGTGGACTTCGGCATGCCGGCCGGCAGCACCTGCGCCGACATCCGCCGCTCCGCCACTTGATACTCGATGTGATCGGCCAACACCGTCGTCGGCGGCATCGCAGGGGGGACGAACAGCGGGGTCACGTACTTCGGAATAGTGTTCGGATCGATGGTCGCGGCCTCGGCTTTGCTGCCAGTCAGCAGGAGATAGGGACCTCTCACCGCCACTGCTGCACCGGCCACCACGTCGGCTTGGATGAACTGTCGTCTGGTGGGCAAAGTCGTACTCCGTTCCTGCCGACTCAGCGAAGGCGCGAGCACCGCGGCAATGTGCCACCGGCCGCCACGGGGGGTGGGGTTGGCTGCGATGCGTCGCTACGGCGACGCTGAGTGCACTGGATGGCGTGTCGTGGCGACCGTCGCGAGTGGGAAACTCCCCTGTCCACCGCGACGGCCTTCGGTCCAACTATGTGCTCTTGAGCCAAGAGCATGTTGTTGAGCAGGAACAATGTCTGACATGAGAGATCAGAGCCTCGCATGGACCACAGTGGACGAACCGTGGCCCGGCAGCAGTGCTCGTTGTACGAAGGGCGGCGCCCCTTGGTTGGTCTCTCATCAAATCTGATCGATCCATCCTGAACGTCTGTAACGTTGATCGGGCGGTGTGAGCGAGTCAACACATGTCAGTTAACGGATACAGCGGGTGACAGTTAATATTGCTCACCGGGACAACGTAATGCCTTGTCAAAGTTGGTCAGCGTCGTAACCGGCTTACGAATGGTGACGTTCGTTGAGTACCGAAACGTGCCGATGTCACCCGAACGGACGATGGTTTGGGGGACCTCCAGGCGATCCCCCAAAAGAACTAGGCACTTCGTTGAACATTCCTCGGCCGGAATCCGTAGTACATGGTAAGTGCGACAGGTGGGGCCGAGGACGAGCGGCCCATGCCTGTGTCGTGCGAAAATAAGAGTGTCCATTATAGACATACGTACCCGAGATTGCCGGCGACAACACCGCCGGTGGCCGTACCGTGCCCGCGCGCTGCATCGCGCGTGTCCGGCGATGGTGTCACGGGCGGAGACTGCCGGTTCTCCCAGTTCCCGGGCGACCAGCCACCGAAAGTCAGGTGGCCGGTGCGGATGCGCTTTCCCGCTCTCGTACCTTGGGCAATACTTGCGCTGCGAAGAACCGCATCTGTGCCAGATCGGGAAACCCGGTGAACAGGAACTCGGTGACCCCGATGTCGCGGTACTCGAAGATTGCCTCGACCAGGTCGGCCGCTGAGCCGACCAGCGAGATCGCCGGTGGGCCGAGATAGGGAACCGCACCTGTCCACAGATGGCGGGTCACCCAGGCCGAGTCGTCGTCCGCCATCTCGTACATCGACGAGAAGCCGACGGAGTCCGTTCCGCCTCGGACGTTTTGGTGCACCTCCCGCGCCGCACCGCCGGCCGTGGCGACCAGCTCGGCCGCCGCGGCGACCGCTTCGTCGCGGGTCGGCCTCGCGATCATCGAGACGAGCAGGCCGACCTTCGTACCGGATTCGAGCACCGGCCGGATGCGCTCGGCCAGTCGCTCGGGTGCCTCCGGGAAGGTGAGCAGGCAGTCAGCGTGCCGGATCGCCAGCCTGACCGCCTGCTCGGAGCTCCCGCCGAGATAGATCTTGGGCCGATCGCGCTCCGCTGACCGGAACGGCGTGTTGATCCGGGCACCCTCGACCCGGTAATGCCGACCGGTGAAGTCCACCGGACCGTCGCCCCGCCACAGTGCGTGGCAGATCTGCCAGAACTCGTCGGTCCGTTCGTAGCGTTCGTCATGGGAGAGGAAGTCGCCGTAGTAACGCTGTTCCGCGGGCGCCCGCCCGGCCACGATATTGATGTACACCCGGCCGCCGGTGGTGACGGACAGAGTGTTGACCTGCTGAACGAACAGCGTCGGCGAGCAGATGCCGGACCGGACGGCCGTCAGGAAGTTGATCGTGTCGGTGTGTGAGCCGAGGACGGCCGACCAGGTCAACGGGTCGGGCCGGGTGAACCCGAAGGCCATCAGCAGCGAATCGATCCCACATGCTTCCGCCGCGCGGCAGAACTCGGTGTGCGTGGCCAGGTCGAAGGCCCCGCTCATCGCTTCCTGCGCTCCACCTCGGCGCTGCGCGTCACCGACCGCGGACAGACTCCAGTGGAAGCGCAACGGCTCCGTGTCACTCATGGCTACCATCCCTGCCGGCAGACTGTGCGTTCGCGGTGGCCGGCTCCGAGTTCTCCCGCCGGCGGATCCTCGGCAGGATCTCCTCGCCGAAGAAGATCAACGTGTCGAGATCAGGGCGCCCCTGGAAGAGGAACTGGCTCACCCCGATGTCGCGGTATTCGAAGATCGCGTCGACGATCTCGTCCGGCCCGCCGACCATCGCGACAGCGGGCGGGCCCATGTAGGGCACCAGGCCGCTCCACAGGTACGGGGTGGCCCAGAGCGAGTCCCGTTCGCTGAGCTCGTAGGCACGGATGAAGCCCTCGGACTCTGCCTTCTCGCGCCGGAAGTGCTGCTGTGAGTCATTGCTCCGCTCGGCGGCGTCCTTGGCGAGATCGTAGGCGTCCCGCACCGCCTCCTCACGAGACGAACGGGACAGCTGGGTGCACACGATGGTCACGGCCGCACCGCCGTCGAGCGCGGGTCGGATGCGTTCGGCCAGTTCGTTCGGCGGTTCGGCGATGCAGAGCAGGCTGTCGCCGTGGGCGACGGTGATCTGTGTCGCCAGGCTGGAACTGCCGCTGAAGTAGACCTCCGGCCTGCTCCGCTCGGGTGACACGAACTGGTTGTTGATCGTGGCGCCCTCGACCGTGAGGTACTTCCCGGCGAAGTCGACGGGGAACTCCTGCCGCCAGAGTGCGTCGCAGATGGTCCAGAACTCGTCGGTGCGCCGGTAGCGCTCATCGTGGTCGAGGAAGTCGCCGTAGTAGCGCAGTTCCGCGGACGAGTGGCCGAGTACCGCGTTCACCGACACGCGCCCCTTGGTCACCGCGGACACGGTGTTGATCTGCTGGACGAAGTAGGTCGGGGCGACGACCCCGCTGCGGGCTGCCACCATGAACCTCAGCCGCTCGGTCGCCGCGCCGAAGACGCCGGCCAGGGTGACGGGATCCGCGCGCTGGTAACCGATCGGCAGCAGCATCGAGTCGATGCCGAGCTGGTCGGCCCGCTGGCAGAAGTCCAACTGCCCCGCGAGGTCGGCGGTGGGATCCTGCACCGTACCGGGATTCACTCCACGAAGCCGATTCGTCGTCGCCGTGGGCAGGCTCCAGTGGAAGCGTAATCGTGCTGTGTTCGCTGGCATGGGGAAGTGAACCTCCCTGATCCGTATCCGTTGGGTACGCCCGCTAGGTTTCGCAGCGTACACCGAGGACCGCGTATCGCTTTTAGTGTGAAATACCGTTGTACGTCAACGGAGTGCACTGTCGGCAGTTGCCGCGGCACCTGTCCTTCGGTACGGTCTAGAGGTCGTCGGCCGCCACCCGATCGCGCCACTGGGTATATTCCTCCAGTGGTGCCCGTTCCGGATGGAAGGCGTTGATCGGATTGGACTCGTCGACGTAACCGACGCACAGCGTGCACACGATGAGCCGGTCCGCGGTGAGACCGAGCGTTTCGCGGAGGACGTCGCCGTACCGCGCCACGCTGTACTGCGGGCAACTGCCGAGGCCGGATGCCACGAGTCCGAGCATGACGTTCTGTATGAAGAAGCCCATTTCCAGAAATGTGCCGGCGACAGCGGCAACGGGGAGGTGGAAGATCATGGCGACCGGCGCATCGTAAAAGCGCAGGTTTCGGCGTTCGACTTCGCGGCGACCAGCGGTGTCATTCCTGGTGATGCCCAACGCTTCGTAGTATCCCGCTCCCCAGGCCATGGCGCGTCGCTCGGGCAGTTCCCCCATGGGTGTCGGCCGGTTGACGTAGTCGGGCTCGTACTGCTCATCGGAGTCCGCCGCGCTGCGCAGCCGCCGGGAGATCTCGGCTCTGGCCTCACCTGTGGCCACCGCGACCTGCCAGAACTGCGTGTTGCGGGGCGAAGGTGCATGACCGGCGGCGCTCAGCACCCGTTCGAGAATCTCGCGTGGCACTGCTCGATCGAGGAACGCCCGCTTGCAGTGCCGGCTGGTGATGACGGAAAGAAAGGCGTCGTCCATATGCCCTGTTATAACGCCATGACATGCCGAAGAACAACAAGCATCCCGAGGTGACGATGTGACCACCAACGGCGGTGTCGACACGATGTCGATGCTGGACCTCACACCCGAGAGCAAGGAACTCCTCAGCAAGGTCGGTGATGTCGGCGAGGCGTGTGCGCGGCGAGCCGACCACTACGACCGCACCGCCCAGTTTCCCGACGAGGACTTCAACGACCTCTTCGCCGCGGGTCTACTCGCGCCGACGGTGCCCCGAGATCATGGCGGGCTGGGCGTCGGACCGCTGTGCGGTGACGCGCTGACGCTCTGGCTGATGACGAAGGAACTCGCCAAAGCCGATCTCTCCCTCGGCCGGTGCTGGGAGGGGCATGCCAATTCGCTGGTGCTCATCGACGCGATGGGCACCGAGGAGCAGAAGCGCAGATGGTTCGCCGGCGTGGTCGAAGGCGGTGAGAAATGGGTGGCGTGGAGCGGCGAACCCCAGGCACCGAAACCCGGCGAGAAGCAGCGCTTCGGCACCACCATCGAACGGACCGACGGCGGCTGGGTGCTCAACGGAAGCAAGGTGTTCGCGACCAGCGCGACGGGAGCGCAGTGGGCGATCCTGCTCGTCAACACCGCGGGGCCGGGTGGCGCCAGACACGCCGCGGAAGCGGACACCCTGCTCATGGTCGCCTGCGACCTGTCCCATCAGTCCGTGGTCGTGGACGACTCGTGGTGGGACCCGATCGGCATGCGCGCGACGGTCAGCCACCTGGTCACGTTCAACGGCACCTTCCTGCCGGACGCGGACGTGATCGGGCCGCCCGGTGCGTACCTGCGCGAAGGTTGGCAGACCGCGTTCATCCCGCACTACGCGGCCAGCTTCCTCGGTGCGGCCGAGGCTGCCTACGAGTACGCGGTCGAGTACGTCATGCGGCAGGGCAAGGTGACCGATCCCTATGTGCAGCAACGTATCGGCAGTATGGCCGTCAACGTGGAGTCTGCCTACCTGTGGCTCCGCCATGTCGCGCGGCTCTGGGACAACGGGCACAGGGATCAGGCACGCCTGACCGGGAGCCGGGCGAGGCACGTGGTCGAACACCTCGCGCTGGAAACCGTCGATCACTGCGTTCGCGCCTGCGGCGCACGCAGTCTGGTCCGCCCGAGCCCGGTGGAACGCATCCTGCGGGACCTGACTTTCTACGTCCGCCACGACAACGATGATCACGTTCTCGCGACGATCGGCCGGGCGCTGCTCGGCCAGACCCACGACGCCTCGTTCTACAAGCCCTGACCGGGATGCCCTCGGACACGAGTGTCCACAGGGCACCCCGGCGTCACCAGGCGACGGGGAGTTCCCGAACTCCCGCGATGAATCTGTCGCCGAACGTGAGCGTCTCCAACGGCACCGCCAACCGCAGGCTGGGGATCTCCGTGGCCACCGCGGTGATGGCGGTCTGGATCTGCGCCCGCGCCAGCCACTGACCGATGCACCGGTGTACACCGTGACCGAAGGCCAGGTGATGCCGTGCGGCACTCCGATCGACCTTGAGTTCGTCGGGCCGGTCGAAGGCGCGCTCGTCATGATTGGCGGATGCCACACAGACGAGCAGTCCGTCGCCGGCGCGGACCTGGGTACCGCCGACGACGACATCCTCCAGGGCGACACGGGGAAGGCCGTCCGTCATCGGGGTGTGGAATCGCAGTAGCTCCTCCACGGCATCCGGTGCGGCATCGGGCTGTTCGCGCAGTGCCTGGCGCCACTCCGGTTTGACCAGCATGGTGAGCACACCGGCGGTGATCGTGGCCGCAGTGGTGTCGTGGCCGCCGGAGACCAACTGCATCGTGGTGCGGTAAGCCTCCTCGGGATGCATCCGGCCGTCCCGCAACGGTCCCGTCATACACCGGCTGATGATGTCGTCACCAGGTTCCGCCAACTTCTGTCGCACCAGCTGGCGGCAGCAGGAATACAATTCCTCGTCGGCCGCCGATTTCTCCGCGCCCGTGGTGGTGCGGTCGGTCAGAATCGCAAGGCATCGACGGAAGATCTCCCGGGCATCCGGCGGGGCGCCGAGCAGCGAGCCGATGGTCTCGGCTGGTATGCCCATGGAGAACGCCGTATGGAAGTCGACCGGTGGGGTGATCGAGAGCAGTTGCGCGAGCTGCACGGCCACAGTGTGCTCGATGCTCGGACGTAACAATTCGATCCGTTTGACCAGGAACTCGTCGGCGAGCAGACTCCGGAGTTCGCGATGCCGTGGATCGTCCGTGCGGCCCATTGTGCCCGGAGTCTTGTCCCTGCCCGGGCTGAGTTCGGGCAGTCCCTTGTTCGGTGCGACGCTGAAGCGGGCATCTCGCAGGACCTGGCAGGCGTCCGCATAACGTGTGACGTACCAGGCCTGACTGCCGTCCCACGTCGTCACGGTACTGAGACAATCTTCTTCGCGCATCTCGCGCAGTATTTCCGACTGGTGGAAGGGGGAGTGGCGAGGAGGCAGAATTCTGTGCACGGCCATGTGCCTCTCCTTTCTCGGTCGCCGCGATCAAGCATAGTGAACGTGGTTCAATCCGGAAAGGTGTTGTCCGCGGTCAACGTGGGATACCGATTCCGGTCATCGCCAGGACAGCGCCGGCTGCCGCCGCGATCAGCAAGGTGGTCACGACTCCCCTCCGCAGCACCAGCAGTAGAATCGCCGCACCGCCCAGGACCGCGAACTGCCATGGTTGGGCCAGTGTGACGGCCAGTGGAATTGCCGAACCGAAGATCGCCCCGATGGCCGCGGGTCCCGCACCGTCCAGGAACGCCCGGACATGGTCGTTGCCGCGCAGCCGGTCGAAGTGTCGAGCACCGAGCAGCACGAACGCGAACGACGGGCTGAACGCGACGACCGATGCGAGCACGCCACCGACCAGACCCGCGGCCGCGTAACCGACCACGGCCACCGTTTGCACGACTGGGCCGGGTGTGATCTGGCCCAGGGCGACGGCGTTGAGGAACTGGTCGCCGTTCATCCAGTGGTAGTGCTCGACCGCGTCGGCACGCATGAGCGGGATGATCACGAACCCGCCGCCGTAGGACAGAGTGCCGACCTTGAACGCCAGCCACACAACGGAAAGCAGTCCAGCGGTTCCGGCCGCACCCGCCGCTGCGACGGCCAGTGCCTTGCCGGGGAGGACCGCGACCGGGCCGACACTCCGTTCTGGACGGGAGTGGCCGGCTTGGTGAACGACCAGTTCGATCGCGCCACCGGCCAGCAGCACCAGTACCAGCCACGGACCGACCGTGGCCGCTGCCGCACCGCCGGCCGCGACATAGAGCATCCACCGAAGCCGATTGGCAGTGGCCGCTCGTTTCCAACTGGCCGGGATCAGACCGGCGCCAGCGCGCACGGCCACCGCCGCCACCGCGGCTCCGGCTCCAGCGCCCGCACCGCGTACCCAGGCCGGCGGCGTTCCGGTCAGGAACAGTGCCGCGAGACCCAGGATGACGATCAGGCCCGGCACGATGAACGCGACTCCGCCGACCAGCGCACCAAGGCGGCCGCGCAACCGCCAGGCGCAGAAGATCGCCAGCTGGGTGGATGCGGGTCCGGGTAGCAGGTTGCATGCTGCGATCGCATCCTCGAACTCCCGCTCCGCCATCCACTGCCGGCGACGCACACACAGGTCCCGCAGCAGCGCGATGTGCGTCGGCGGCCCTCCGAAGCCGATACAGCCGATACGGCCCCACTCGCGCAGTACCGTGCGCAGGCTGGGAGGGTCCGGTCGAGCCACCGGCCTGGTCCCGGGTGCGCCCCGCGGCGACGGTCGGTCGCTGTCGTCGGTCACGGCGGATCGCCTTCACCAGCGGCGAGTCGGTGCAGGAAGAAGCCGATCCGGCGGTCGAGTTCCGCGGCGGTCCCGCGGTAGGCGGGCAACGTCGCATCGTCGGTGTCGCCTTCCTGATTCGGGTCGGGCAGGCTCCAGTGGGTCGTGCCGGGGTGGCCGGGAAAATCGGGGCAGTCCTCGCGGACGCGGTCGCACAGGCTGATCACCCACCGGAAGCGCTGGTGTTGGAGGGTCGCCACGTGGGTGGGTTCGTGCTCCAGCCCGATGCCGTATTCGGCCATGACCCGTACTGCGTTGGGGTGCAACGATTTGGGGTGACTGCCGGCGCTGGCCACGTCGACAGTTCCGGCGGTTCGGTGACGCAGCAGAGCCTCGGCCATCGGAGAGCGCCCGCTGTTCCCGGTGCACAGGAACAGCACCCGCCCGTACGCCCGGCGCGGAGACAGCACTACCGGCGGGATGGCACCCGGACGCAGACCGGGATGTAGCTCAGCACCGGCATGAGCCCACTGTTCGGCGCAGCGCGCCAGGTCCAGGTGGTAGTAGGTGTCACGGCCGCTGAAACTGCTGCGTCGTGCAGTGACCAGATGCGCCGCGCGCAGCTTGGCCAGGTGGTAGGAGACCAGGTTCTGCGGCTGCTCGACGGCCTCGACCAGTTCACGGACGCGCAGGTCCGAGCCTGCCAGCTCGTGCAGCAACCGCCAGCGCAACGGATCGCCCACCAACCGAACGAACGGCGGCGGTGCGGGTACACCCGACACGGACACCGGGCAACCATACATCAATACAGGTTGATGCATCAATCCGATCCGGCCGTCACGACCGAGTCATGTGCATCAGTAGCCAGGAGGGAAGCCGTTCGCGGGTGCGGACGACGCGGGCGCGGCCGGTACCGGGGCACCCGCGGGAACCGCGCTGTGCCAGGAGAAGTGCATGCCGTCGAACGAGTCCTGCAGACCGTTGCCATGAGTCTGGCCAGGGCTCTCGTCGAGCGCGAAGATGTACAGCGGCTTGCCGTTCATCGTGACCTGGTCCATGCCACTGGCCAGGGCGACGGTCGAGATCTTGCCACTGACGCCGCCCGCGGTGGTGGGTGACTTGCCGGCGGCCACAGTCAGTGGTATCCAGACAGCGGTGCAGCCCTTGGACACGCACGTCGGCTTGCCACCGGTGTCCTGGTCGTTGGTGTACAACGTGGAACCGGTGGGCCCGACCAGTACTTTGCCGCCGTTGACCGACATCACCGAGACGGTCTTCATGGTGGTGGTGCCCTGCCCGCCGGCAGCCCCACTGTTCCCTAGCGGCGCTCCGTACTGGGAACCGCTGGCGACCTGGCTGCCGCCGCAGGCCGCGGCCAACCCGAGAACACCGAGACCTGCGACGATCGAGACGGCCAAGCGGATGCGGGTGGTAGGCATGAGAACGTTGCCTTTCTGTCGATGTGCGGCTGGCTAATGGGCTGACGACACGCACACCAGCCGTTTGCCCGTGGTGGTGATGACGTCGAGGTGCTGGATCTGTTGCAGCGGGATGGCTGTGCTGCCGGTGACGTTGAACGTGCCCTGGTAGGTCGCGACCCAACTGGCTGCCACGTCCCGCTGGCCGTCGGCGGTACTGATCACGAGCATGCACTGCTGCGCCCATGCGACACCGGACAGGCGCAACCGGATCTGCGTGCCCCAGTTCTGTGCGGTGAGAACGATGCCGGCGTGCACCTTGGTTTGTGGATCGGTCGCGGCCACCGCCACCGACACCGGGCCGGGTGCGGATCGCCGAGGCAACGCCATACCGGTGATGACACCGACACCCGCCGCCGCGAGTGACGCGGCCAGCCCGAGTACGCGCCTGCGGGTATGGCGGTCCCGCTGGAACGCGGCCCTGGCCAGCAGCTGTTCGTACATGGTCTCCGGCAACTCGGTCGGAGCCACGATCTCGTCCACATCGGACGGTGCAAGCCGATGCAGTCGATTCGGCAGGCCTTGCAGTAGCTCATACTCCGGACCACATTCGACGCAGTCGATCAGATGCTCGCGCATCAGTCGTGCCTCGGCCGGCTCAAGCGCGTCGAGCAGGTAGGCGGCAACGTCGATCGTGTGGGGACAAGTCATGGCGAGTGCACCCCGCGTTCCAGTAACGCCAGTCGTAACGCGCGCAGCGCGTAGAACATGCGGGACCGCACCGTCCCGTCCGGGACATTCAGTCGAGCGGCGATCTCCCGGGTCGAGTGGCCGCGGTAGAAGCTCTCGACGATGACCTCGCGATGAGGTGGGGTGAGGGCACCCAGGGCGTCCAGCAGCAGACACGCCTCCAGCGCCGCGTCCAGTTCGTCCTGCGTGGAGGCTTCCTCGACCGGTGCGGCCTGCATCTGCTCCGGCCGGGCCCGTCGACCGCGGTCGGCGTCGATGATCAGCCGCCGGGCCACCGTGAACAGCCACGGTCGCGCTGTCTCGACGTCCAGGTCACCGGCATGTTGCCAGGCCCGCAGCAGTGTCTCCTGGACGATGTCCTCTGCCAGTTGCACGTCGCCGCCGGTCAGGCGCTGCACGTACATCAGCAGCCGCCGAGCGTGGCTCGCGTACAGCGCACGCAGGAGCCTCTCGTCCTCGATCCGACTGCTTCGCATACCCAGTACTACGGAGTTGATACCGCCAGTGTTCAGCCCTACCGCCATATTGCGCATCGTGCGCCGATCCCCGCGTCCGAATGGCCTATCCCGGCGAACGAACAACCTGGTCTCGGCCGTTGTTGCCACCGAGTTCGGCTACCAAGGAGTTCGACGAATAGCGAAACAGCTGGCTGGGACATTATGCAGGAGCGGTCTGCGTCTCCGATGATCAGTTATGTGGACGCGCGTGATCGGAGAGGAAAAATCCAGCATCGCGCAACTCGAACAAGGAGTCTCGTACCGCGTCTGCGATGAACTCGATGTCATCGTCGGAGTGCGCGGTCGAAAGGAACACATTGCGTTCCCAGGTATGTACTCCGCGAAGTATGAGATGGCGGCAGAGGAGATCCATGTCGGCGTGATGTTCGAAACGAAACATCGACCCGAAATTGCGCATACGGAGAGGGAAGTCCTCCGTCTCGAAGAAGCGGTTGAGCTCGTCGGCCAGCTCGTCGGTGCGAGCGTTGAGCCGACGCTGTAGTTCCGGCCCGTGTTCGGTCAGGTGTGTCAGCACCGCCTTGGCGGCAACCATCGACACCGGATGCTGAATGTAGGTGCCGGCGTATGTCGTGGTATCGGTCAGCGGCTCACTGTCGTCGCCGTATTGCCAGAAGCCGCCGTCGACCCCGTCCAGGATGTCCGCGCGCCCGGCGACGGCACCGATGGGAAAGCCGCCGCCGAGAACCTTGCCGTACGTCGCCAGATCGGCCGAGATGCCGTAGAACTCCTGGCCGCCGCCTGGCGCGAACCGCAAGCCGGTCAGCATTTCGTCGAACATCAAGACGATGTTGTGGTCCCGGGTCACATCGCGCAGCCTTCGGACGAACTCCGCGGGGCGCAGCGAAGGATTACGGCTCTGCACTGGTTCGACGACGACCACGGCGATCTCGGCCGCGAACTCCTCGATTACCCCGAGGCTCGCCGGGTCGCCGTAGTCGAGCACGAACAGGTCGGCAACCGCGCTCGTCGGGATACCCGCGTTCAACGGAACGGTCCGCCGCTCGACACTCGATGCCACGGAGCGGCCAGAAATGTTGTCGGCATGCCCGTGATAGGAGCCCTTGAACATGACGACCTTGTCGCGTCCGGTGGCAGCGCGGGCGAGCCTGATCGCGTTGGAGTTCACTTCCGTTCCGGAAGTGGCGAAGGCGACCCGCTCCATACCCGTCAACGCGGACAGAAGCTCGGCCACCTCTCCGGTTTCCACCACACGCGGACCGAGCCGCAGCCCCTCGGACAGGTGCGCCTTGATCGCATCGCTCACGAAGTCCGGTTCGTGGCCGAACAGCAGCGCGCCAAGCCCCATGGTGATGTCGACATAGCGGTTGCCGTCGACATCCTCCAGCCGCGAGCCCCGCGCGCGTCGTGCGGCGATGGGATACAGCATCTCCTTCGTGCAGCTGCGGAAGCCGGTGGCAGCTCGGAAGTCGGCCAGAACCTTACGGTGGCGTTGCGTTAGTCGCTTCGAGGTCCGGGTCCGGGCGGTGTACCGGTCGGTCAGCTCACGCAGGTGGGTACGTTGCGAATCGGTGGTCGCCACCTTGCCGGCCTGCTGCGGCATCTGATCAGGTGGTGGGCTGCTCCGTTCCATCTCCGCCTCCGTTATGGCGTTATTTGAACGTCAACGGAATAGTGTAACCATCAGATGAGTTTGCGTGCAAGCAGATGATCACTATGCTGCGGTCCGCAGGTGACCGGTTGGCGGTTGAGAACGGCGACGGGGTGGTTGGGCCGCGGAAGGACCAGTGCATTGTCTTGGCAGATTCGTCGACTATTGTAATGGCGACCGAACGCCTTGCCGATGATGTCGATCGCTCGGCTGATCTCGGTTTCGGCCATATGTCGAAGCGAGGAGCAGTAGCGCCTGGATCTGCCCAGATGCACCGCACCGTCGATCTGACCGCCGATGTTCCGCGGCGAGTGCGGTTCGGTCCACGCGGTCAGCCCTTGGTACACGGTGTCGCACGAGCCACCCTCCACCACAACGGCGACGATGTTGTCGCCGGCTTTGGTGTCGCTCGCGGTGCCGGTCACCTGGGCTCCGGACGAGTCCAGGGGTCGCTTCCAGCGCGAGGGCGGCACTCGGCCCGTGGGGTGGTGGGCATCAAGTCGTCACCTACGTGTGCGGGCTCGGGACTGACGGTCCAAAGTGGTCGGCCATTGTGCCTCGGGTGGACGAGACCGCGCGCATCGCGGGCCCGTGGGACGGCCGGACCACGGGGTGGGCTTTCGCGCGCCGGAAGACTGGGCCATGATGTCGCCCCGACACCCCGCCAGCGCTGACCGGCGCCACCGAGGCCGGCACCGACGCCAACAACGTCGCACCGCAGTTCGACCAGGAGATGCTGACCACAGCGCAGGGCATTCCGACCACCAGTCGATTCGCGGTGACCGTGGACGGAGTCGCCCGCACCGTCACCGGCGGGGACGCGATGCCGCGCAGCTGCTTGACCGGGTTCGCCCACCATGGCGGACGCCTCGAAGGACAAAAGCTACTTGAGCGGGCTGATTCCTTGGCGACCGAGCTGCACGAGCTGATCGAACGGTCTTGGCGCGGCGGTCAGCTCCCTTCCGACGCGCGGCGCCGACGGATTGAAACCCTGGTCGAGGATCTTCGGGGCTACGCGACAATCGGAGCACGTCAGCAGGCAATCCCGGAGGAGCCTGAGGAGTAGTGCGACAGCGGGACATTGATGTCGTCTGATGAGTACCACCGTCGAGTTGTGAGCAGTGTTCCAAGCGGTGGACATCGCTCCTCGTAGTACGACGAGCTCACCCTGGGCAGCGAGTCGCGACAGGTGGCCGGGTAGCGATGTTCACGATGGATCGACTACCCGGCTGACGATCCAGGCGTGCTTGCCGACCTGCCGGTTGCGGGTGAAGCCGAACTGCTCGAACAGTTCGACGGTCGCACTGAACAGGAACCGTCCCGGAGCGTGGCGACCGGTGGTCGCCTCGGAGATGGCCTCGACGAGACCACCGCCGGCTCGGGAGAGCTGATCCAGCGCGCCTTCCAGCGCCGCCCGTGCGATGCCCTGGCCGCGGTGTTTCGGGTCCACGTAGACGCAGGTGATCCGCCAGTCCGGCACCGGCGGCGCGTCCTTGTCGTACTCGCGCCGGTGTTTGATGGCCGACAGTTCCTCGGGGCTGCCGTACTGGCACCATCCCTGCACGCGGCCGTCCTCGTCGAGCACGAGCGCGGCGTGCGCTCGATCGGTCTGGACCCGGTCCTGTTTGACCGCTCGGTGGCTGATTCCTTTCTGGCCGCGTTCGGGGTGGTAGCCGATGCACCAGCAGCCCCCGAAGATCCCGTTGTTGCGCTCGACAAGCTCCGCGAACACTGCCCACGTCGAAGCGTCCAGCGGCTGGGTCGTGTACGACACGCGTGACTCCTTTCTCCTCAACTCACCGCCGACCGCTCACGACCGACGTAGCGCCCGGTCAGGCCGCATCGGCCGCCGCCGCGAGCAGCCGGGCGAGTTCGGCCGGCTGGGTGTGCATGGGCCAGTGACCGGAGTCGATGTCGACGATGTCGAGGTGTGTGACCTGCGCGAGTTCGGCCACGTCGCCGGCGTTGATCCACTCCTTGGCCTGGGCCGGGGTGAACTCGGGGCACACGAGGACGACCGGCACCTCGAAGCGGCGCTCGTCGGTCAGCCGCACGATGCCGGTGGCCACGCCCTCGGGAACGGGGATCGCAGCGGCCGCGATGGACTGTCTGGTCTGCTCGTCCAGGTCGGCTGAGTCCGGTCCGTCGAACGGCGTCCAGCCGGGGAAGGGCATGACGCCGTCCCGCCGCGCGAAGAAGTCGGCGTAGGGCGTCCCGTCGGCGACCGGGAAACCACCGACAAGGACGGTCTTGGAGATCTTGTCCGGACGCGCGTCGGCGGCCAGCCAGGCCAGGGTGCAGGCGGCCGAGTGCCCGACCACCATGGGCTTGTCAGCGGCTGCGTCCACGGCCGCGAGCACAGCCGCCACCTGGTCCTCCAGCGTGGCGGAGGCGGATCCGGCACCCTGTCCGGGCAGGGTCAACGGCACGGGGCGGTGGCCGAGCGAGCGGAGTGCGGACGCGACGTCGGCCCAGGCCGATCCGTCCAGCCACAGCCCGGCGATGAGCAGAATATCCATGATCAGTTCGCTTCCTCCCGTGCGGTGGGGTCACCGCGACGCATCACGGTAGAACCAATTCCGGACAGTCCGCTTCCGGTTCATGGTGTGATCGCCTAGCCTGCCCGGGTGCCGAGTGATCTCAGTCCCACCGCTCGGGCACTGCGCGCCCTGGAAATCCTGCAGGCCCGCCCCGGCACCACGGCCGACCAACTCGCCGAGCGACTGGGCGTCACGGAACGCGCCGCCCGCCGCTACGTCGGGATCCTCCGCGAGGCCGGCATCCAGGTCGAGTCAGCCCGGGGCCCGCATGGTGGGTACCGGCTCCGGCGCGGAACGCGGCTGCCGCCGATCGTGTTCACCCAGGCCGAGGCGCTGGGTCTGGTCATGGCGGTGCTCGACGGCCAGCCGGCCGCCACCGAGGTCGACGACCCGGCCGGCGCCGCCCTCGGCAAGGTCATCCAGGCTCTGCCCGAGAACGTCGCCCGGCAGGCGGCCGCGCTCCGCGAGCACGCCACAGCCGCGCCCGACCGGCGCTCGGCCCGCCCGGATTCGGCCACCACCAGTGCGCTCGTCGCCGCCGTCGCGGCCAGGCGCCGGGTGCTGATCACCTACCGGAGCGAGACCGGCAACGCATGGGAGGCCGAGGTGGACCCGTGGGCGGTCGTGGTCCGGCACGGGCGCTGGTATTTGTTGTGCCATTCCCATCGGGCGGACGCGATCCGGACCTATCGGGTCGACCGGGTTCGCGCGGTCGGGCTGACCGCGCACGAGTTCGCGCCGCCCGAGGATCTCGACCCGGTCGCGGCACTGGAGGAGAACTTGGGCAGGGGCTGGGAGTTTCCCATCCGTGTCGTGTTCGACGCCCCGCTGGCCGAGGTGGCGCCCTGGACCCGACCGCCCATGGGACGGCTGCACCCGTTGGGGGATGGGTGCGTGCTTGTCGGCAGTACCAGCAATCCGGCGATGTACGCGCAGGAGTGGTTGGCGACGGTGCCCTTCGACTTCCACGTCCAGGGCGGAGACGAGTTGCGTGCCGCGGTCGCGGCGGTCGCGACGCGCTTCACCGCAGCCCTGGCACCGCAGGACGGCTAGCAGCTCACCGCAAAGGGCGTGCTGAGGGCTGGTCCGTTCGGCGCACATTGTCGCCGCCCGTGGTCCGATGTGACAAACGGCGCCGGCTCGCCGACGGGCCCGGCGACGTGAGGTGTCCACGAGTCTGTCGACAGGTCAACAACTATCCGTCAGGAAAGACAGTGCGTTTCCAATTGCCGAAACCGCTCAGGCGGAACCTCGCCAATTGATAGATGATCTAACGCGGATCTTCGACGGAAGATCATCGATATTGAGCGCTGGGTAGCCAGGTTTCCTGTACTCCAACAGGGCGATTGTTTGACGCAGCCCTTGCGTTGGCGCCAGGCCGATGGGCATGGTTTGCGACGGCTAACTGCCACTGGGCTGTCCGGATAGAGGAGGCTAGTTCGCCTGAGTTTGTCCGGTCCTGTCTTCCTTGCGAACCGTTGCCAGGAATCGTGCCGTCCGTAGGGAAGGATTCGATCAGTGACGCCTCCGACTTGGGATCTGGACGCTTTCCCGCCGCCTCGGTCGACGGACCTCGATGCTGTGCGGACCCAGGTCGCAGACGTCGCCGATCGCCTGCGGGCGAAGAGTTCTGACGCCTCATCGGGCCTGTTTGACAGCTTCCGCGAGCTGGACGCCGCGTTGGCTCCGCTGTACCGGGCGACGAATGTGGCGGAAGCGCGACTGGCCGTCGACCCGAACGATCGGGACGCCTCGGCCACGTTGGATCGATGTGACCGGGTATGGGCTGGGGTGGCCGAACACGCGGGTTTTGTGGAGGGCGAAGTTGCGCGATTATCGGAGCTGGACGCCGTTCGGTTGATGTCGTCGACCGAATATCGTGGTTACGTCAGACGGATACGCGCGATGAGCCATTCGGTCGATGACGCGAAATATGAGGCAGGTCAAGTTGGCCTCGCCGACTGGCAGCGGTTGGCCCGGCAACTGCTCGGCAGGATCGTTGTCCCCGGCCCACACGGTGAGCGCGGTGGCCTGGCGACCGCTCTCGCGACGTTGTACGACGACACGACCGACCGTGCGCAGGCCTGTGCTGCGATCTCGGCAGCCCTCGAACCCGATGTGGCCCTGCGCGCCACGGCATTGACCGGCGTCGTGAACGCTCACCGTACCCAGGAGCTGGGCGCCGGTGCCGTGGACTGGTTGTCGCGGGAGTGCACGGCGAACGAGATCGACCAGGGCGACCTGGCGCAACTGCTGGCGGCCGTCCGCGACCACGGTGACCTGGTGCATCGCTACCACCGGGTCAAGGCGGCGCT
>DASUJK010000419.1:0-13997 GCA_036279295.1 Pseudonocardiaceae bacterium
CTCGTCGGACATCTTCGCCACGCGGATGGGCCCGGACGTCGGCGCCAGTCTGCCGGGTGACCACAACACGGCCAGCGGCTCGCCGCAGGTCGACTGGGCGCAGCACCAGTTCAGCACGAACCTGGACGCATCCACCTTCGACCCGTTCCTGCCGCCCGTCTTCGGCCGGGTCCTCGTGGGTCTGACCACCACCGAGATCGGGGTCCTGCTGCAGGCCGGCGGCCAGCTCAAGAAGCTGGTCGGCGACGCCGTCACCGGGAAGCCGCTGTCCGACCTGTTGACGGAGCTGTTCGAGATCGTCGGCCTCACGGTGATCGACAGCGCGGAGAACATGGCCATCACCGCCGTGGACCTGGGCATCCAGATGCTGGTCGCCATCCGCGACATGATGAACGGCCGCTGGGACGTTCCCGTGCTGACCGCGTTGTACGAGGAGATCATCTGCAAGGGCGACGGCAGCAAGCTCTCACTGCTGGACCTGGCCAGCCTGCTCGCCACGATCCCGGCGACGGTCCTGGGCAAGCGCGCACTCGACCACAACCTGTTCAGCAAGGCCCAGATCGACGCGATCGACAACGCCCACGACTGGGACACTGCGATGCGGGCGCTGTCCGTGGCCGCCCCGAAGGCTCGGCTCGCCGCGCTGGGCGCGGAAGCGACGCTCCAGCAGCAGGCGGCGCAGGCGCTCCAGTTGGTCAGTGGCGTACTGCGCCTGGTCACCAGCAGGCTCAGCTTCGCCAAGGACATCGTCGACGTGTCCACCGACGATCCCGGCCTGAGGGCGAAGGCCACCTCGTTGCTGGGCCGGCCGAAGCTCGTCTGTGACTGGATCCTCTACACGGTCGGCCTGGTGGGCGCAAGTCTGCTGCAACCGGAGCACGGCACCGACCGGCAGAATGTCGACCTGGCGATCACGATCGCCGGCTTCGTCCCGCTCGCCCTGGACACGGCCAGGCAGGTGCGCGGCATCCTGGCGGCCGGCAACGGCGGCCCCGGTATCACCCTCGAACTGGACCACCCCGACGACGGCCAACCGCTGCCGCCCGGACCGGGGCCCGACCCGGACGAACTCGGCTTCGACGATGTCACCCGGTACGTCGAGTCGGGCTACGGCGTGGTGGTGCTGATCCTGTCGTTCGTCTCGGTGGGCTTGCAGGCCAAGGAGCCGAGGCCCGCGGAGCTGAGCCCGGCAAAGGACGCCACGCTGCTGGGCGTGAAGGCCGTCCAGAACGTCCTGGCCGCCTACAGTTCGATCATGGCCTTCGGAGTGGCGACACCGTTCCGGCAGGACCCGGAGGTCGGCCCGGTCGTGGCAGGCGTCCGCGGTGTCGCGTCGGTGACCCGCGCATCGCTGCAGCTCGGCAGGGCGCTCGCTCAGCTCACCCTCGGTGTGGTCGACATGGAGGGGATCGTCCCCTGAGGACGGGTCGGCAGCGCCCTCGATCGCAGGCGTGACCGCCTGCCAACCCAGGGATTCGGGCATCAGGGTGATCACTCCGGTATCCGCCCATTCGCCTGTGTCCCTGGGTTTACGGTGTCGGGGTGCTGCTGGAGCGGGACGGGGAGATGGCGGCGCTGCGGTCGGCCATGACGGCGGCCGGTGCCGGTGAGGGCGGCCTGATGATCATCGCGGGTCCGCCGGGCATGGGGAAGACGGGGTTGCTCGCCGCCGCCGTCGACCATGCCCGTGCGACGGGGCTGCGGGTGCTGGCCGGCTGCGGCCGGGAGCTGGAACGGGAGATCGCCCTGGGCGTGGCGGTCGAACTGCTCGCACCACCCGTCGCCGCGGCCGATCCGGAGGAACGCCCCGGGTTGCTGGCAGGGCCGGCTGCCGCGGCCGCGCCACTGGTCCTCGGCCGGGCCACGTACCCCGCGCCGGACTCGATGCTGCTCGGGCTGTGCTGGCTGGCGGCCAATCTGGCCGCGTCGGCACCACTGCTGATGGCCGTGGACGACGCGCAGTGGGCGGACGCCGCGTCACTGCGCTTCCTCGCCATGCTCGCCGACCGGGCGTCCACGTTGCCGTTGGTACTGGTGATCGCGGTCCGCGACGGTGCCGAGGCGCCGAGGCTGCTGCTCACCCACCCGAAGGCGACGCTGCTCCGGCCGGCCCCGCTGTCCGGGGCCGCGGTGGGCCACCTGGTGGCTGCGGCGTTTCCCGCTGCCGATGACGCGCTCGTCGACACGGTCGGCTACGCCAGCGGCGGTAACCCGTTCCTGGTCGGCGAACTGCTGCGCTCCTTGCAGGCCGACGGTGGGCCACCACGGCCGGGTGCGGTCGCCGGTCTGGTACCCGGCACGGTGCTGCGTTCGGTGCTCGCGCGGATGGCCCGGCTGCCCGCCGACACGGCCGTGCTGGCGACCTCGATCGCGGTGCTCGGCGACGGCACGCCGCTGTCCAGGGCGGCCACGCACGCCGGTCTGGACCTGGTCACGGCGGAACACGCCGCCGACCGGTTGGCCACGGCATGCCTTGTGCGGCCGGGTAATCCGCTGACCTTCGCGCATCCGCTGATCGGTGCCGCCGTGCACGCCGACCTGCCGCCGTTCGCGAGATCCCGCGCCCACCGGCGGGCCGCCGACCTGCTGTCCGCCGACCGCGCGGGGCCCGACCGGGTGGCGGGGCACCTGCTGGTCGTGGAGCCCGAGGGCGACCCGTGGGTGGTCGACATGCTGCGGGACGCGGCCGACACGGCACTGCGCCGCGGCGATCCCACTGCCGCGGCCCGCCTGCTGACCCGCGCGCTGGCCGAACCACCGTCGCCGGCCACGCGCGGCCGGCTGCTGGTCGCCCTGGCCCGCGCCCAGCTCACCGCGGGCGATCCGGCGGCCCTGGCATCGCTGACCGAAGGCCTGGACCTCCTCGACCGGGCCGACCGCACCCTGCGCGCCCAAGCGTTCACGTTGCTCGCCCAGGTCTACAAAGGACTTGATGACCCGGACGGCGCGGTCGGCGCGTGGGAGGCCGCCCTGGAGCTTTACGAACCGGGTGGCCCGGACTGGCAGGACGTCCTCGCCGGCTACCTGACGACGACCATGTTCCACCCGGCGACCCGCGAACGCGCCGAACGACACCTGTGCCTGGACTCGCCTCCGGCCAGCCGCTGCCTGGCCGCCCACGTGACGTTGCGCCTCGCACTGGCCGGCGAGCCACCCGGACGGGTGCTGGCACTGGCCGAGCACGCCTTGGCCGACGACCCGCTGCTGGAACCCGGAGGTGGCTCCGGCGCGCTCATGGCGTTGGTCGTGCACGCCCTGGTCATCGCAGGCGAACTGGTCGCCGCCGAACAGGCGGCCGACGCGGCGCTGACCGCGGCCGGCCGGCGCGGCGACATCCTGGCCCACGGCTACGCCAGCTACCACCGTGCCCTGGCCCGGTTGCGCCGCGGCCGGTTGGCCGCGGCATTGGCCGACCTGGAAGCGGCGCAACTGCCCTACACGGTCGGCTGGACCGCCGCCGCCGGCTGGAACGGCTGGCTGGCCGCCCAGATCTACCTCGAACACGGTGACCTGGCCACGGCGCACCAGGTCCTGCGGCAGGCCGACGAACGGCCGGCCGACTCCATGGAGACCGCGCTCGCGAGCCACGTGCGGGCCCAACTCGCCCTCGCCCGTGGCGACAGCGCGGCAGCGTTGGACCTGGCCACCACGGCGGGCCTGCGGCTGCACGAGTACTACGGTGTCGACCACCCGGGGCTGCTGCCGTGGCGTACCACGGCGGCGCTGGCCGCCCGCCACGCCGGCGACCACGACCAGGCCCAGCTCCTGGCGGCCGCCGCTCTGGACCGGGCGCACGCGGTCGGGATCTCACAGGCTGTCGGCACGGCACAGCGCGTCGCCGGCCTGGTCGCTCGGCCCACCGACATCACGGCGCTCACCGAGGCCACCGCGACCCTCAGCCGCTCCCCGGCCGCCCTGGAACACGCCCGTGCACTCGCCGACCTCGGCACGGCGCTGCGCAGGTCCGGTGACATGGCGTGCCGGCAACCGTTGCGCCAGGCCCTGGCTATCGCCGAGCAGGCCAAGGCCCGCCCGCTGGCCGACCGTGTCCGCTCCGAACTGCACGCGCTCGGCATCCGTCCACGAAGGACGGTGCTGACCGGTGTCGACGCGCTGACCCCGGCGGAGGGTCGGGTCGCGCTGCTCGCGTCGCACGGCATGAGCAACCGCCAGATCGCCCAGACCCTGTTCATCACGGCCAAGACCGTGGAAACCCACCTGGCGCGCGCCTACCGCAAACTGGCCATCACCAATCGCGCCGAGCTCGCCGGAGTTCTCACCTCGTAGGCAGCGCGGCCCGTACCGTTCGAGGTTCAGCAGTGGAACGTAGCGCCGCGGGTCCAGCTGATGACGAAGAACCAGCCCAGGATCCAGATCGTCCCAGAAAAGTCGAGTCTGGTGGAGCCGTCGCCCCTGTCAGTACCGCAGCGACGCGACGACCAGTTTTCGAGCAACTGTTGGGCGACACCGGTGTTGACGGCTGATGGCCGTAGTAAGCTGATCGATCGCCGCAGGTACTGCTCGGCCAGGCGGGCCTTGGCGTCGGGCAGCGCCGGGATTCCGTGTGGCCACCAGCTCGACGCCGGCTCCCAGGTGTGCGCTCGGGAGGTCCACGCCGCGATGGCCGAGCCGCGAGTGGCCAGCGCCCGTTCGACCGGCGACTCCAGCGACCGCAGCCAGCGCGAGCATCTGGTCCAGTGTGCGGTCCTCGTGGAGCACGCTGGCGATGTCCTTGATCGACAGCGACGGGCAGCGGGCGGGCACGGAAAGGTACACGGTGGCCGGGCCCGTCGACTTTCGGTGCCACACCGCATGAACCATTGCCACCGGCCGACATCGGCAGCGGGCTGTCAGGTGCGGCTCGTGGCGAGATCGGTTGTCGGCGACTCGTGGCGCGGGCCCAGGTCGTTCAGGATGCTGTCGTCCGGGCAGAACAGCCGCAGCAACGGGCCGGCGAGCGAGGTGGTGACCACGGTCATCAGCACCATCAACGAGTACAGCTCCTGATCCAGCAGGCCGCCTGGAGGCCGACGGAGAGGATCACCAGTTCGGTCAGGCCACGGGTGTTCAGCAGCGTCGCCAGGGCCGCCGCCTGCCGGGGCCGGATGCTGAGCGACCTGGCCGCTGCGAACACGCCGCCGAACTTCCCGCCCATCGCGACCAGCATGATCAGGCCGAACCAGGCCAGATCGCGGTCGTCGATCTTCGACAGGTCGACCTGCAGGCCGGTGATGACGAAGTAGACGGGCATCAACAGGGTGATGCCCATCCGCCGCACGCTGCGCAGGATCTCGGCGCGTACGGCCTCGTAGTTGTCCTTCGGGAGCAGCAGTCCGAACAGGAACGCACCGAAGATGAAGTGCATGCCGACCCACTGGGTCACCGCGCCGGACACCAGCAACCCCACCAGGACGACCGCGAACAGCCCGGCCGTGCTGTCGTCGGCCCCGGCCTTCGCCATCAACCGGCGGAGCAGCGGCCGGGCGAGGAACAGGACGAGGACGAACGGTGGCACGACGAGGAATCGCCACTGCTGGGTCTGTTCACCGGCGAGCAACGTGACCACGGCGAGCAGCGACCACGCGAGCACGTCACCCACCGCGGCACACGACACGGCGAGGTGTCCGACCGCGGTCCGGCCGATGCGCCGGTCGTACAAGATCCGGGCCAGCACGGGCAGTGCGGTCACCGACATCGTAAGGCCGAGAAAGAGGATGAACGCCGCGGTGTGGCTGGTCGGTTGGCTGGACCGCAGAGCGCGGGCCAACAGCAGACCGAAGCCGAACGAAGGGATGACGGACCCGACCGAAACCCACGCGATGGCCCGACTGGTGCCGCGGAGCAGCCGCCGGTCCAGTTCCAGACCCACTGTGAACATGAACAGCAGGACACCCAGGTTGGCGAATCCCGACAGGAGCGGTCGGACCGCCGAGGGGAACAGCACCGTCGTGATCGCGCCGTGGAACAGTGTCGGCCCGACGACGATGCCGGCGATGATCTCGCCGATCACCGAGGGCTGATCGAAACGGCGGGCCAGCTTGCCGAGCAGGCGGGACAGCACGAAGACGAATGCCAGATCCAGCAACAGGGCGGCCGTATGGTCCGCAGTCATGTCCTCACGCCCCCGTTGCCCGGACCGCCGTCGTGTGCCGCGCCATGAAGTCGACCGCGACCCGCATCAGCGGGACGTCGGCGCTGAACAGTGAGATGTGGTTGCCGTGCTCGGCCACCCGCAACTGCCCGGCCGACAGGCCGTCGGCGACCCGTCGTGACCCGTCCGGGTGTGCGATGTCGTCGTCCTGACTCGTGACCACCAACGCGGGCTGCGCCACCATGGGGAGGTATTGGCCGACGTCCGTGCTGGTGATGGCGCTGTTGAGCCGGCAGTACTGGTAGAGCAGGTTCGCGTTGGCGTAGG
This sequence comes from Pseudonocardiaceae bacterium, assembly GCA_036279295.1. Taxonomy (GTDB): domain Bacteria; phylum Actinomycetota; class Actinomycetes; order Mycobacteriales; family Pseudonocardiaceae; genus DATEPR01. Next base: position 6,419 of record DASUJK010000419.1, read on the forward strand.
GATAGAGCAGCAGGTGCGCCAGGCCTTCCGGCACATCCGTCAGCATCACCTGGCAGAACGCCGCGTGCACGGCGGCCGCAGCGGCGGGACTGGCAGCGGCCAGTCCCATCAGGTCGACCAGATTCCGCTGATGTGTCGTCTTCGGACAGCCGTCGGCGAACTCGTAGGCGCCGTGCCACAGGCCAAGTGTGGCGATCAGGTCCGGTCGCGCGGCGGCCGCGGCCAGTGCGATCACCGCGCCGCCGCACAACCCGATCACGTGCGCCCTCGGCACGTCGTAGTAGGCCATCACCTGACACAGGTCGCTCACCTGCGCCGCCGTGCTGACCGTGCAGTCGCCCAGTTCGTCGACCGCGCCGAACAGGCCACGGCTCTCCCAGACGAGCACCCGCCGGTCGACGGACAGGTAGCGGATCCACGGTTCGATGAGCGCGGCCGGCATGCCACACGCGGGCACGATGACCACGGCCTCGTCGGCCGAGCCCGCGCTGTAGGCGCTGAGGGGTACGCCGTCGACCGACATGACCGTGTCCCGCCGGCAGAACCGTTCGAAGCCGTCGTCCAGCGACTCGGTGATGATCCGGTCCAGTTCGCCGGTCGGGTCCGGCGGCCAGGCCGCCTGTGCTGCGAGGGCCAACCGTTCGCTGACCACCCGTTCGAACACCTGGAGTCGGTCGAATTCCACGTGTCGGGTCAGTGCCAGGCCGGTGAGCCCCAGCTGATCGGAGATCCGGTCCACCAGCCGGGCCGCCGACATCCACTGTCCGGTGGACCAGTTGGTCACGTGGTGGCCGACGGGTACCACGCGAACCGGCGTTGGCAGCCGCTCCACCACCGGCCGCAGGGACTGCACCGCCGCCGCCAGCCGTGCGACGGCATCCCTCATGGCGGTGTCCAGCATTCGGCGACCTCTTTCGGACGGTCCTGGATCAGCGGGTCCGGAACCTGTGGCCGCGGGTGGTGGTCTCCACCCGACGGTTGTGGTCGAACCGGTCCTGCCCCGAGACCAGGACCGTGCCGTAGTTGGCGAGACTGACCGTGCCGCCGTACTCCTCGACGTCCTCGGTGTCCGGGTAGACCTGCACGGACGTCGGCACGTACCGGCCGGCGAAACCGAGCCGCATCTCCTTGTCCATCGCGACGTGCGGCTTGGAGGCGTGCATCAGGGTCGACCAGAACAGGATGGCCTCGCCCGGCCGCATCACCATCGGCACCGCGCCGGCCTCGTCGGGGCGCCAGTCCGGGTCGATCTGGAGTTCCCGGTAGTCGTAGCCGTAGAAGCCGCGCTGGATGCCGTCCTTGGCCTGCGCGTTGATCTTCGTCGGCTGGTAGTGCATCTTCTTGGTCTCGTCGTAGTGCATCGTGTTGTGCGAGCCGGGGATGAACTGGAGGCAGCCGGTGTCCATGGCCGCTTCGGTGAACGCCGTCCACACGGTGATGGTGCCGCCGAAGTCGGCACCGTCGTCCGGCCACACGATCTGCGGCTTGCCGGAAGCGAAGGCGAACGTGTCCGCCTGGTGCCAGTCCGTGCCCTCGTCCCCCGGGTACTTCGGGAAGAACTCGGAGCGCCAGCAGAGCACGTCCGGCCCGAGCACGCTGCTCACCCGGTCCACGATCTCCGGCCGGCAGATGTGGTCGGCCAGGAACGTGGAGTCGAGGTGGCGGTCGTAGTTCGCGATGTTCGTGTTCCCGGCCTTGGCATCGCCCTCGTCGTACACGCTCCCGCTGCGGTCCATCAACCGCAGCCGCTCGCGTCGCCAGAGCTTCCGCATCTCGTCCACTTCGTACACCTTGAACGGCCCCATGTAGCCGAGCTCGTGGAAGCGGGCGACCTCCTCGGCGGTGGGTGTGAACCGCCGCTCCTGGGTGAGTGCCATGGTCAGTTGCTCCTTGCCTCGTCGGAGTTGCCGGCGCTGACCTGCTGGTGGACGAGCGCGGTCATCATGTCGATGTTCGCTTCCTCAAGTTCGGACACGTCCAGCGAGATGCTGAAGCGGTCGTTCACCTGTGCGACGATCGTGAGGAACGCGAGGGACGTCGCGCCCTGGTCGAACAGGTCGACCCCCGGGTCGATGGTGGTGCGCTCCAGCACCGCGCATACCATCTGCTGGATCGACTCGCGGATGTCGTTCACTGACGACTGCGTGGCAGGAATCGACGTCATCGCACCGGCGCCAATCCTGCGTCGTGTTCAGTGTGCAAGGCCATGACGATTCACCTTTCCCTGTAACGTCATCGGGATTTCCGAGACGATCTGATAGTGGGATGGCCGAAGGTGCCGAGGCAGGACGGTCCGCGCCCGCTGCTCGACCGAGGACGTCAGCGCTACGAGGTCCACGTCGTCGAGATCGGCTCCCGGCTCGGGCAGCAGATGTGCGACCAGCCGCAGGTCGCCCTGCCCGTAGTCGTGGGACGTGACAACCACTCCTGCGATTCCGGGCACCGTGGCGAGACATTCCTCGATCTCGCCCGGTTCGATCCGGTAGCCACGCACCTTCAGTTGGTCGTCCAACCGACCCAGATAGGTCAGCTCGCCATCGGGTGACCGCACCGCCTGGTCGCCCGACCGGTAGAGCCGGTCCTCGCGGATGTGTTCTGGTGCCGACACGAACCGCTCAGCGGTGAGTGCCGGTCGGTTCAGGTAGCCGCGGGCCAGTCCCGGTCCTGCGACGAACACCTCGCCCGGCGTGCCGGTGGGTACTGGCCTGCGTTCCGCGTCCAGCAGGTACACCCGCAGGTCGGGTAGCGGAACTCCGATCGGGCTGCCGCTGGGTTCCAGGATGTCGGCCGCCGTCAGCGGCCGATAGGTGCAGTGGACCGTCGTCTCGGTGATGCCGTACATGTTCACCAGCTGAGGAGACCGGTCACCGTGCCGCTTCACCCACGGTGCCAGCATCGACGGATCGAGTCGTTCGCCACCGAAGATCACCAGACGCAGCGCGAGGCCGGCGGTGTCGCGGCCGGGGCCGAACATGACGGACAGGAACTGCCGGAACGCCGATGGCGTCTGGTTCAGCACCGTCACCTGTTCGGTGCGCAGCCACGACACCAACAGCTCGGGCGACCGTGACACGGGGGTGGGCAGCAACACCAGCCGGCCACCGTGGGCAAGCGCACCCCAGACCTCCCACACGGAGAAGTCGAAGCTGATCGAGTGGAACAGTGTCCACACGTCCCGGTCGTCGAAGTGGAACCACTCCTGGGTCTGGTCCAGCAGACGCACCACATTCCGGTGTTCCACGGCGACGCCTTTGGGAGTACCGGTCGAACCGGATGTGTAGATGACGTAGGCAAGGTTCCGGCCGGTCACCCGTCTCGGGCCCGCGACCGGCATCGGCCCCGGTACACCTGGGTCGACATCGAGCCGATCGCCGTCCATCCAGACGATCGCGGGATGGCGACCGGCCACCTTTCCCTCGCTGGCCCGGGCCGCGACGACGACGGGGGCAGCGCAGTCGGCCAGCAGGTAGTCGATGCGCTCCGCTGGATAGTCGGGATCGATCGGCACGTACGCGCCGCCCGCCATCAGGATGCCGATGATGCCCACCAGTGCCTCGACACTCCTCGGCGCGCACAGGCCGACCAGGACGTCGGGGCCGACACCCAGTTCGACGAGTCGTGCGGCGAGCCTTCCCGCTCGGTCGTTCAGTTCGCCGTAGGTGATTTCTTCGTCCTGAGTGGACAGTGCGACCCGGGTGGGAGCGGCGTGCGCACGCATTTCGAAAATTCTGTGCAGACAGTCGTCCGGCAGCAACACGATCTCCGTTCGGCATGGCCGACTTCTTCCGACGAATTCCCCTTCGTGCGGCCTGAAGAAACTGGTCGCGATGCTACAGCCGCGAGTTCCGCTCTCCCAGTGATGGCCGAGTAGTAATGTCCCGCCGGCGGGACAGCGTAATTCCTCGGTGGCAGCGGCTTCGTTGTGACGATAGGTTCGGGAACGGTGAGGAAACCAATCGCGGTTGTCCAGCTGCGCCGGGCCCGGCGCCATGGGAGGACGAAGTGACCGACAGGGCACCGAATTCGGCGGGCGACGACGCCGACCGGATGAGCAGGCTGAGTCCGGAGCGGCGTGCCCTTCTTGCCCGGCTGCTGGAGGTGGCCGACAACGGCACCGCGGACCCCAGCAGCCCGGCGGAACGAGCGCTGGTGGAGATCTGGCAGGACGTGCTGCGGGTTGAGCACGTCGGGGTCCAGGACAGTTTCTTCGCGCTCGGCGGGGACTCGATCACGAGCATCCTGGTTTCCGTGCGAGCGGCGGCCGTCGGCCTGCGTGTCACGTCCCGCCAGGTACTGGAGGAGGAGACCGTCGCCCAACTCGCGGCCGTCGCGGGCAGGGGACCGGCCGACGAGGAGTCGACCGATGTCGCGCTCGGCGAGATCGTGCTCACTCCCGTGCAGCGCTGGTTCTTCGAACAGCACCTGCCTGAGCCGGCGCACTGGGATCAGGCCATGTACGCCGAGTTGGCGCCGGGCACGGACCCGGCTTTCCTTGCCGCCGCGCTGTCCTCGGTCGTCGCGCGGCACGCCGTGTTGCGCAGCCGGTTCGTCTTCTCGGGCGACAGGTGGCAGCACGAGGTGCCGGGCTCGGCAAGCGATCCCGAACTGTCCGTTGTGGAGCTCGGTGGCGTCGCCGACGACGCGCGGGCCGAGGTGATCCGCACATCGATGGACGCGGCCGCCCGGCGACTCGACCTCGGCGAGGGCAAACTGGTCACCGCCGTCCTGTTCCGGCTCGACCCGCCCGACCGGGATCGCATCCTGCTGTTGGTCCATCACCTGGTCGTCGACGGCGTCTCGATGCGTGTCCTGGTCGAGGATCTGGCGAACGCCTGGCAACGGCTGGCCCGCGGCGATCAACCCGACTTCCCGCCACGGACGGCGTCCTACCGGACCTGGGCGGCGGCGCTGGCGCGCCAGGCGGCCCGGCCGGAGGTCAGGGGCCAGTTGGACTACTGGCGGTCGGTGCCGTCGGCAGCCGCCGCCTCGTCGGCCATCCACCCGGCCGACCGGCTCGTCGCGCCATTCGGCACCGTCGGCCGGAGCCGAACCGTCGTCGCCGATGTGGACGAGCTGACCGTCGCCGCGTTGCGCCGCCATCGGAACGGAGCGCGGCTGCGGCAGTCACTGCTCGCCGGCCTGCTGTTGGCGTGGCGGGACATCACCGGCCGGGATGCGCTGCAGGTCGACCTTGAGGGGCACGGCCGGGAACCGCTGGCCGAGCCGATCGACGTGTCCAGGACCGTCGGCTGGTTCACCAGCGTCTACCCGGTGACGTTCGCGCTGTCCGACGAGGACGATGTGACCACGGCTGTCGAGACCGTCCGACGGCAACTCGACCTCGTCCCCGACAACGGGATCGGCTACGGCCTGCTCAGGTACTTCGACGTCGCGGGTGCTGAGTTGGCGGAGCTGCCGCAGTCGCAGGTCAGCTTCAACTATCTCGGCCGGTTCGAGCCGGGTGTCGGCGCCGCGGAGTTGGTCGGTCCGCCGCTGCCGCTGCCGGCCGCTGTACAGAGCCCGGCTGCGACGCGCAGGTACGCGTTGGAGGTCGTGGTCACCGGGGTCCTGGGGCGGTTGCGGATCGAACTGACCTACGGCGTGGACCACCACAGGGACAGGGACATCGAGGATCTCCTCGGCGAGTACGTGGCCGTGCTGCATGCCATGAGCAGCCCGAGGAGCCTTGGCGCCGGCAGGGACGAGCACGGTTGGCCCGGGTCGATAGCCGACCGGATCACCGTCCGGCGCTGACCCGGCCCACCCGCTGAGCACGGAAGCACGAGCGGCGGCCGGCCCGTCAGCTGTCCATCACCCGCAGGATGGCGTGGACCTGCTCGTCCGACATCTGGTCGATCCGACCGAGCACGTCCGCCACCGACGTCACGCCCGTGTCCGCGAGCAGGCGGAGCGTTTCGGTGTCGACGTCACCTGTTGGTGTGACCGGAATCGCCGGCACCGTGAGCAGCCTGGACGGCACCATGCCGGCCGGAAGTCCGGTGTGCAGCGACTTCCGCAACCGTGCCTCGATCCCGGCGTCCGCCGCGGTGCGGTCCAGCACCAGGTACCCGACGAGTTCCCTGCGTCCGTTCGGCGTCCGTTCGACGCGGACGGCGGCGTCGGCCACCGACGGCAGCGCCCGCAGCGCGGCCACCACCTCTTCCAACTCGACATGGAACCCGCGGATCGTCACCTGGTGGTCGACGCGGCCTGCGAACTCCAACCGGCCGTCGACGGTGCGCAGACACAGGTCGCCGGTGCGCAACATCCGACCACCGGGCGCCGGCGCGTAGGGGTCGGGCAGATAGCGCTCCGCGGTCCGTGCCGGCCGACCGTGGTAGCCCCGACCGATGGTCGGTCCGCCGACGTAGATCTCCCCGATCGCACCGCAGGGCACCGGCCGCAGCGCGTGGTCCAGTACGTAGACACGCACGCCGTCCAGCGGTCGGCCGAGCAGTGGGCGTACGGCACCGCCGGCTTCGCACCTGCCCCAGGTCTGCACAGGAGTGCCTGCCCCGCAGCCGTACGCGGCGATCATCCGACAGTGCGGGAGCCAGCGGTCCCGCACGCCCCGCATCAACCGCTCACCACTGGTCACCAGCAACCGCACACCGGGCATCGACGTGGGTTCGGCGGCGGTGAGCACCGGGGCGGCAACACACACCACGTCGGCTCCGGAGGCCGTGGCGGCGGTGCTCAGCGACGACCACTCCGTGCCGCCGGACGAAGGCAGGCAGAGCGTGGCCCCGGATCCGAGCGCCACCAACATCTGCCACACGGTCAGCAGGTCACCTGGTGCCCCGGACAGCAACCGGGTGCCGGAGTCGATGCCGAACGCGCGGGCGGCGCCGGTGATCGAGCCTGCGAGGCCACGGTGTGTCAACTCGACGCCGTCCAACGCCGGTCCGGAACCGACGCACGCGAGCTGGTCGACCATGACCGCGCACGCGCCGGCCGACTCGCGGTGGATCGGCTCGTCAGGCGGCGGGACCACGGTCACACTGTGTCCGGCCTGGTCGAGCAGGGTCCGGCTGACCAAGCCGACGGGTGGGTCGGTGTCCGGGTCCAGCAGCACGCACGCGCCACCGGCCTTCAACACGCCGAGCACGGCTGCGACGCGGTCGGCCGCCCGTTCGACGTGCACACCGACCAGTTCCTCCCGGTGGATCCCGGTGTCGCGGAGCAGTCCAGCCACCCGGTCGGCCATCCGGTCGAGTTGCCGGTAGGACAGCTCGGTTCCGTCGTGCCACACGGCCGGATGGTCCGGGCGCTCGACGGCGTGCCGCTCGAACAGCACATGTGCCGGTTCGAATCGGTCATCGCCTGCTGGCGCCGGAAACAGGCTCGACACGAGTTGGGCCGTCTGCTCGGCGTCCGGTTCCGCGATGGCGACGGCAGGCGTGCCGACGGTGTCCCGGACGCCGCTGAGCCTGGCGAGCGTCTCCTGGAAGTCGTTGACCAGCGCGGCGGCCAGGTCGGCGGAGAACAGGTCGGTGGCGAATTCCAGGAACCCCTCCAGACCGTCGTCGACCTCCTCCATGTACCAGCGCAGGTCGAACCGGGAGGTGCCGGTCGGCAG
>DASUJK010000420.1:0-31113 GCA_036279295.1 Pseudonocardiaceae bacterium
CTCCGGCAAGATGCGGTGGATCACGGTGGGTCCACCCGGCCAGCCCGACACGTCCATCCTGCTGGCGCCGCCCGCCGCCGACCCCGGCATCACCGACGACGAGCGCCGCACCATCGCCGAGATGATGGCCAAGGGCACCTACGGCTGGATCCTGCTGTCGGCCAAGGATCTCGATGCCACTTTCGCGCAGGTGCAGGCAGGCGACGCCGAGGTCGTCCAGGAGCCGACCGACCAGCCGTACGGCGTGCGTGACTGCGCCTTCCGCGATCCGGCCGGCAACCTGGTCCGGATCCAACAGTGCTGAGCCCATGTGCACGGACGCGCACCGCGAGGCGCTGATCCGAGAGCATGCGGCCAAGGCAGCCGTGGTCGAGACCGACTACGCCGAGCCTGAGCCGCCCGGCGTGAGCAGTCCCCGGTTGTACCCGGCGGCAACGGCTGCCGCCCGGTCGCTGACACCGAGCTTGGCGTAGATGTTGAGCAGGTGACTCTTGACGGTGGCCTCGCTGATGAACAGCCTGGCCGCCGCCTCGCGGTTCGTCGTGCCGGCCGCGACCAGTTCGAGGACTTCCAGCTCGCGCTGGCTCAGCGGCTCGACGGCCGGTGTCCGGACCCGGTTGATCAGCCGGGTGGCCACCGACGGCGACAGCACCGACTGGCCGGCCGCCGCTGCCCGGACCGCGCGCAGCAGTTCGTCGCGCGGCGCGTCCTTGAGCAGGTAACCGGTGGCGCCGGCCTCGATCGCCGGTACGACGTAGCCGTCGGTGTCGTACGTGGTCAGCACCAGCACCCTGGCCGGCACGGCACGCCTGGTCAGTTCGGTGATCGCGGCCAGGCCGTCCATGCCTGGCATCCGCAGGTCCATCAGGATCACGTCCGGCCGCAGCGCCAACGCCAGCTTGATGGCCTCGGCCCCGTCGGCGGCCTCACCGAGCACGTCGAACTCCGGGTCGGGCGCGAACATGCCGGCGAGCCCGTCGCGGACCACGGGATGGTCGTCCACGATCAGCAGGCGGATCGGAGCGCCGCTCACCCGGCGACCGTCGCCAGCGCCACCGGGATGCGGGCCGAGATCGCGGTGCCCATGTCCGGTTCCGACTCGACCTGCAGCGTGCCGGCCAGGCCTTCGATCCGCTGCCGCATCGCGACCAGGCCGAAGCCGCCATCGATCGAGTCGGTGCTGTCGGCCGGATCGAATCCCCGGCCGTCGTCGCGCACGTCCAGCGCGATCTCGTGCTCCATGTAGGACAGTGTTACCCCCACTCTGCTGGCCCGCGCGTGCTTTGCCACGTTGGCCAGTGCTTCCTGCGCGGTCCGCAGCAGCGCCGCCTCGGCATCCTCGCGCATCGGCCGGGCCGTGCCGGTGGTCGTGACCTGGACCGGGATCTCGTGCAGCGCCGACCAGCGCGCGGCGACGTCGGCCAGTGCCCCACTCAGTCGGGCCGTGGCCAGCGGCTCAGGGCGCAGCGCGTGCACCGACCGTCGGGCCTCGGACAGGCTTTCGCGAGCCAGCCGGGTCGCCGCCGTGACGTGCCGACGCCACTCGGCCGGGTCCTCGTCGGCCTGCTCGACGGCCTGGAGTTGCGTGATGATGCCGGTGAGCCCCTGCGCCAGGGTGTCGTGGATCTCCCTGGCCATCCGAGCCCGTTCGTCGGCCACCCCGGCCGCCCTGGCCTGGGTGAGCAGCTGTTGCTGGAGTGATGCGTTCTCGGCCAGGGTCGCGGCGAGCTTGCGATTGGCCTCGCTCACGTCCCGCAGTGCCTGCTCACGCTCGTCGTTGCGCCGGGCACCGCGCCAGGCGAACCACGCGTAGCCGCACATGGGCAGCACGTTGGCGGCCAGCACGGCCGCGTAACCCGCGATGCCGAACCACGTCGTCCTGTCCACGCTGTACGCCTGCGCGGTGCCGGCCACCGCGGCCACGGCGGCCACCCCGAGCAGCTGCCACGGCCAGCGCAGCAGCCGGAACGCGTACAGGTAGCAGGCGGGTGTGAAGAATCCGAACCACGGATCGCGCACCACCAGGACCGTCGTGATCCCGATCAGTACCGAGAAGAACAGCACCATCACCGAGGGCCGGTCGCGCCAGGCCGGCCGCAGTGTGAACATGCCCAGCATCCATACCGCGGCCAGCGCACACAGGCCGAGGTCGATCACCAGTGACCGGCCCGCCGAATACTTGATGATCACGGTGAGCACCGTGACGACCGCCAGCAGCACGTACGGCACGACGGTGACGACGACACTGCGTCGCTGCTCACGTGAGTCCAGCCAGGAGTGCGGCATCGGACTGCTCATCTCTGCACCCTCCCCGGCTCCAGTACTGAATCTAGCGCCGACCAGTAACGAACAACGACCGTGCGCCCCGGCCGTTGACCAGCACGACGACGCCGAACAGCAGCAGTCCGCAGACACCCTGCTCGATCTTCAGCCACACCGGGAACGTGCCGGGCAGCGCGATGATCGTCGCGATGGCCACCACCATGACCGCCGAGATGATCCGTAGCCGCAGGAAGGCCCGCCGGGAGCCCTTGACCGCGCGGGCCGCGAACACGGTGGTGAGCACCGCACTGGCGACGACGATGGTGCCGCGGATCCACACGGCCGGATTGACCGCCGACGTGTTGCGCAGTAGGACGATGGCCACCAGCGTGAGCACGCTGATGACGAGGTAGGCGCCGACGAGCGGCCGGACGAGTCGCAGGGGCTGGGTGCTGGAAGTCGTTGTGTTCATGCTGTTCAGCGTCGTGCCCGAGCCCGGTGTGCCGCATGGACCGCCTGGCCACTTCTGACCGCCGACCGGATGACCGGCGGATCAACCGATCGGCTGACCGGTGGTCTTGTGCGGCACCTGCTCCCGTGTTGAGCTTGGTGGGTGCAGCCACTCGCGGTTCATCACGTGTCGATCGCCGTGCCCGATGTCGCCGAAGCACTCGACTTCTACACCGGGGTGCTCGGCATGACGCAGCGCCTCGACCGGCCGGCCGAACTCGGCGCCGGTGCCTGGCTGGATGTCGGTGGGCAGCAGTTGCACCTGATCCGGTCGACCACCCCCGACCCACGTGGCCAGCACTTCGCGGTGCTGGTGGCCGACCTGGACGCGACAACCGCGGAACTGCGGGCGGCTGGTGTCACGGTGAGCGACGCGGTCCCGATCGGCGCGGGCCGCCAGGCGTTCCTGGCCGACCCGGCCGGCAACTCCATCGAACTGCACGAAGCGGCGAAGTGAGGATCGCCGTCGTCACCGGCGCCGGTTCCGGCGTCGGCCGGGCAGTGTCGACATCGTTGCTCGGTGGGGGATTCACGGTGGTGCTGGCCGGGCGGCACCTGGCGGCGTTGGAGGAGACGGCGGCAGGCTCGGCCGCAGCCGTCCCGGTGGTGACGGATGTGCGCTCCGCCGAATCGGTGGCGGCGCTGTTCGACCGGGTGGCCGCCGACTTCGGCCGGCTGGACCTGTTGTTCAACAATGCCGGCGTGTTCGGCCGGGGCGGGCCGGTCGACGAGGTGTCCGACGAGGACTGGGCCAACGTGGTGGAGACGAACCTCAACGGCGCGTTCCGCTGCGCTCGGGCGGCGTTCGCGCTGATGCGGCGGCAGGAACCGCAGGGTGGCCGGATCATCAACAACGGCTCGGTCTCCGCGCACACGCCCAGGCCGAACGCGGTCGCGTACACGACGACCAAACACGCGATCACCGGCCTGACCAAGGCGCTGTCCCTGGAGGGCAGGGCAGTCAACATCGCGTGCGGTCAGATCGACATCGGCAACGCCGCAACGGAGATGACAGCGCGGATGCCGGTGGGCATGCCGCAGGCCAACGGCACGGTGGCCGCGGAACCCGTGATGGACGTGGCGAACGTGGCCACCACGGTGCTGCACATCGCGAACCTGCCGCTGGACGTGAACGTGCTGTTCACGACGGTAATGGCGAACGGGATGCCCTACGTCGGGCGGGGTTGAGCCACCCCACGGGTGCGGAAGGCCAGCACGGTCTCCACGTACTCGGCGATGGCCAGCAGGGCCATGTCCGTGCCCGGCCGGGATGACAGCTGCACGCCGATCGGCAGCCCGTCGGAGCTCCAGCCGCACGGCAGCACCACAGCGGGCGCCCCGGTCAGGTTGTGCACCGAGGTGAACAGCCCTTCGGCGTGGCCCTGCGGCGTGTCCACCGGGGGAGTCGTCGCAGGCGCCACGTACGGCGCTGCCGGCGTGACCAGCACGTCGACACCGGCGTACACGTCGATCGCGGCCGGCAGCAGCCGAGCCCGTTCGGCGATCGCGGCGTCGTAGGCGGCGGCCGTCACCGTGCCGCCGGCTCGGAGCAGCCGCAGCGTTTCCGGGCCGTAGTGGCCGGGATCGGCCGTGACCCGCTCCCCATGCACCTGCCACGCCTCGTACAGGAGGATGTCGGAGAACGTCTCCTCCAACGACGTGAACGCCGAATCGTCCACATCGACAACGGCACAGCCGGCAGAACGCAGCGCCTCGATCGCGCCACGCACCGCCGTCGCCACGTCGGGTTCGAGTTCGGGCCGGTCCAACTGGCCGGGCACGACGCCGATCCGCACGGCCGATGCGGTCTCGACAGCGCCACCGGTCAGCGCAGCGAACACCCGCGTGGTCGTGGCCACATCCTTGGCCAGCAGCCCGAGGTGGTCCAGCGTTGGCGACAGCGGCGTGATGCCGTCCAGTGGCAGTGCGCCGTGGCTGGGCTTGAAGCCGACCGTGGCGCAGTAGTGCGCCGGCAGCCGGATCGAGCCACCGGTGTCCGTGCCCAGGGCCACCGCGCACGCACCGACCCCGACCAGCGCTGCCGAGCCACCGCTGGATCCGCCCGCGGTTCGCTTGGGGTTGAACGGGTTCATCGCCTCCGGCACGTCGGGATGCACGGCGCCTGCCGCGTACTCCAACAGTGAGGTCACCGCGAACACGTCGGCACCCGCTGCCCGCAAGGCGCTGATGACCGGGGCGTCGGACGTGGCGGGCGCACTGCGCATCGAGGCCGGATTGCCGTTGCCACGCGGCCGGCCCGCGATGTCGATCATGTCCTTGACCGCGATCTGCACACCGTGCAGCGGACCGGACGGAGCACGCAGCGGCGCGGGCAGCAGCTCGACGATCGCGTTCAGTGGCCTGCCCAGTCGGTCGGCGCGTTCATAGGTGGCCATCAGTTCCAGGTTGGCCACCTCACAGGTGCGCTCACCCCGCTCGATCGCCTTGATCAACTCGCCGGCATACGTGGTCAGCGGACCGGCCAGGTCGCGCAGCAGGTCGTCGACCTCGGTCTTGCGCTTGCGCACCATCAGATCGCGGTAGATCCCGCTGTGCGACTTGGCACTGGCCCGGTTGAACGCCACCAGCCTGGCCAGCGAGCCGGTCAGGTCGTCGGGCTCGAAACCGTCGAAGGACTCCGGCGGCACCGGGGACTGCGCCAGCACCTCACGCGCCACGGCCAGCATCAGCGGCCGCCACCGCGGCTGTTCCAGGGAGTCCGCGATCGAGAGATCGGACACGGCACCGGCGTAGAGCATGGCGCCGTAGGCTTCCTTGCCCCACAGGTAGCCCATGATGTTGTCGGTGGCCTGCGCGTAGGGGAGCGCGGCCACCAGTTCCTTCAGCCGGGGGGTGATCTTTCCGGTCAACTCGCCGACCCGGAACGTGCCGACGTTGCCCTGCATGATCCGGCCTGGACCCATGACATCGGCACCGAAGTTCACGAAGCTGACCATCAGCCGCTCGACGCCGACGACGGCGGCCAGTTCGTCCGCTGTCAGGCCGTTCTGGAAGCTGACCAGGTAGCCCTCCGGTGCCAGTCGGCCGCGCAGCAACTCGGCGGCAGTCGAGGTGTGGTGACTCTTCACCGCGATGGCCACGCGGTCCAGTTGATCGGGCAGGTCGGCCGGCAGCACGGCGGGCGCCGACACGGTGAAGTTCTCCACCGGCCCCTCGATGGTCAGGCCGTCGGAGTTGATCGCGTCGACGTGATCCGGGTCCGCGTCACAGAACAACACCTGGTGACCGGCCCGAACGAGATGGGCACCGATCGTGCCGCCGATGGCGCCGGCACCGATGATCGTCAGCTGCACGAGTCACTCTCCGTCATCGATGATGACCCAGCGGTAATGCGGGTAAGGCGTCCGACTGAACTGCATCGATCCGAGGCTGGACACTACCCAAACCAAGTTGCATCATCTAGCCTCTGGATTCATTGCATCTGATGCCCAGAGTGGGGCATCGGCCTTACGTATGACAGGAAACCCGCGTGTAATAGGTATGGAGCACATCTTTCGCCGTCGACTGTCAACAGTCAACAGTTGGTGTTCCAAGGGCCGGAACCACTAGGAGCTGGTATGTCCGACCAGAGTGCCGCGCGTGCGTCGGCCTCCTCGATCCCCGCGGGCATCCGGGTGCCCGCCATCAGCCGCCGACGAATGCTGCAGCTCAGTGCACTGGGCCTCGGCGCGTTCTCGGCCGGCCCACTCCTCGCCGCCTGCGGCTCGTCCGGGTCCTCCGGCTCGAACGCCGCCGGTGGTGCCCCGCAGCAGGGCGGTGACCTGGTCATCGTCCGCGCCAACGACTCCGTGGGTATGGACAAGACGACCGTCTTCAGCAACGCGTCGCTCTGGGTCTATCAACAGATGTTCGAGAACCTGGTGGAGATGACCGACGACGGTCAGGGCGTCAAGCCGTGGCTGGCGGAGAGCTACCAGATGGCACCGGACAACCTGAGCTGCACGTTCAAGCTGCGGCCCGGCGTGAAGTTCCACAACGGCCAGCCGCTGACCTCGGCCGACGTGAAGTTCTCCATCGACGCCTCCAGCGCGACCAAGGGCGGCTGGGAGTTCATCAACACGGCGATCAAGGAGGTCACCACTCCGGATCCGCTGACGGTCGTGGTGACCACCAAGTACCCGTGGGCGCCACTGCTGGCCGACCTGAGCTGCCCGAACAACGGCATCATCCCGAAGGACTACGCGGGCCAGGCCAACACGGCGTTCTACGCCGCACCGGTCGGCACCGGCCCGTTCCAGTGGGACGTCTGGCAGAAGGGCGACTTCATCAAGCTGAAGAAGAACGCCAACTACTGGCAGAAGGGCAAGCCCGCGCTGGACACCGTGACCTGGAAGGTGGTGCCCGACGACAACTCGCGGGCCATCCAGTTGCAGGGCGGCCAGGCGCACATCAACGAGGCGCCGCCGTTCTCCAGCCTGCAGCAGATCCAGAACACGCCCAACCTGGCCATCGACCTGTTCCCGTCGACGCGCACCGACTACATCCTGATGAACCAGACCAGGACGCCGTACGCGGACGTGCACGTTCGTCGCGCCATCTCGTACGCCATCGACCGGGAAGCGCTGGTCAAGAACATCCTGTTCGGGCACGGCACCCCGGCGAACTCGTTCATGATGCCGGCGGGTCCGTTCTACGACAAGAACAGCCCCGGCCTGTCGTTCGACATGGACAAGGCCAGGCAGGAGATGGCGCAGTCCACCGTGCCGCACGGCTTCACCACCACGTTCCTGGCGATGTCCGGCGACAGCGTGGACGCGGCCATCGCGCAGATCCTGCAGGCCTCGGTCAAGGAACTGGGCATCACGATGAAGATCCAGAACGTGGACGCCAGCGCCCAGCACGACCTGACGACGGCGCTGAACTACGAGATCGCGCACTCCTACTGGACCAACGACCTCGCCGACCCGGACGAACTGGCCCAGTACGCGTTGGACCCGGCGTCCGGCGGGCACTCGTTCAACACCGGGTTCAACGACAAGGCGCTGACCGACCTGGTGCACAAGGCGGAGCAGGAGTTCGACAAGACCAAGCGTGCCGACCTGTACGACCAGATCCAGCAGCAGGCGGCCGAATCGGCGTTCCTGGCGTTCCTGTTCTACTCGCCGTTCCCGTACTCGCGCGGCAGCAACGTCAAGGGCTTCAAGGTGTTGCCCACCGGCTACTACCACCTGGAGGACGTGTCGCTTTGAGTCGAGGGGGCGAACCGGAGATCAGCCGATGAGATACGTCGTCTACATCCTGCGCAGGCTGGTGTCGTTGATACCCGTGCTGCTGGGCATCTCGCTCATCGTGTTCTTCCTCATCCGGCTGATCCCCGGTGATCCGGCGGCGACGCTGTTGGGCACGCACGCGACGCCAACGGCCATCAAGGAACTGCGGGATCAGTTGGGGTTGAGCAGGCCGCTGTGGAGCCAGTACCTGACCTTCCTCGGCAGGCTGCTGCACGGCAACCTCGGGTTCTCGTACTTCTACGACAGCTCGGTGACCGGCCTGATCGCCACCAGCCTGCCGGTGACGCTGTGGCTGCTGGTGGCCGGTGTCGTCTGCACCATCCTGATCGCCGTGCCGCTGGCCGTGCTGGCAGCGGCACGGCGGGGCGGGGTCGCGGACAACATCATCCGTGCGGTGCCGGTGGCCGGGCTCGGGCTGCCCGTGTTCTGGGTCGGGATCATGCTGATCCTGATCTTCGGGCTGAAGCTGCACTGGGTGCCGGTGGCCGGGTTCGGTGCCACATTCGGGCAGCACATCCGCAGCATCATCCTGCCGGGCATCACGATCGCGCTGACCCTGGCCCCGATCCTGATCCGCAGCCTGCGGGCCAGCATGATCGAGGTACTGGGCAGTGACTTCATCGTCACCGCGCAGGCCAAGGGGATCAGCACCAGCCGGGTCGTGCTCGGCCACGCGCTGCGCAACGCGGCCGTGTCGTCGGTCACCGTGCTGGGCGTCAACATCGCCTACCTGACCGGCTCGACCCTGGTGGTCGAGCGTGTCTACTCACTGCCGGGCATCGGCCAGCAGATGATCAACTCGATCCTCAGCCGGGACTTTCCCACCGTGCAGGGGATCACGCTGGTCTTCGCGATCCTGGTCGTCATCGTCAACCTGCTGACCGACGTGACACACGCGGCGCTCGACCCGAGGGTGAAGCTGACTTGACGTACCTCCCCGGCATGAACACCGGGGTTTCCCATCCGGCTCGCGCCGGATAGTTCCTGCTTCTTGTCCCCGAAGGGAGGTTGCGCCAGATGCGTCTCCGACTGTCGCCGGGTCGGTCTCACTCCGGCTCCGCAGGCTGTAACCGCCCGCCCGGCGGCCAGAACGTTGTGTGCCGCGTTGGTGTCCCTGTCCAGGACCAGCGAGCACCGGTCACACCGGAACGTCCGCTCACGCAACGGCATCGTTGCCTTCACGTGTCCGCATTTCGAACACATCTTGCTGTTGGGCCACCAACGGTCGACAGCAATCACCGTACGGCCGTACCAGCGTGCCTTGTATTCCAGCATCGACCGGAACGTCGACCACGAGGCATCGCTGATTGCACGGGCCAGGTACCGGAATGCCCGTTTCACCAATGCTCTCGACACGGCTCCCAGGCTAGCGCGCTTATCGAGAATGATCGAACACACGTTCGAGTGATAACTCTCGTGTCCACCTTGCACAACGGCTCGGTTCCTCCCTGGCCTGAGGGCCGAGGTAGCCACCGATTGGAGTCCGGATGACCGCGATGGCACTGGACCCGCTTGAGCCTGCCGAGCAGACCTCGGCGGTGGCTCGCTCCGGCCGGGGCAAATGGAATGCCACGCTGGTGTCCGGCCTGGTCCTGTTCGGACTGATCGTGCTGGCCGCGGTGTGTGCACCGCTGCTGACCAGCTACGACCCGACCGCACAGAACCTGAGCCAGGCCTTTCTGCCGCCCGGCGCGCCCGGCCACCTGTTCGGCACCGACTCGTTCGGCCGGGACGTGCTCGCCAGGCTGCTCTACGGCGGGCGGACCGACCTGGAGGTCGGCGTGTTCGCGGTGGTGTCGCCGTTCGTCATCGGCAGTGTCGTCGGGCTGGTGGCCGGCTGGTTCGGTGGCTGGCTGGACACGGTGATCGGCCGGATCGTGGACATCGTGATCGCGTTCCCGTTCCTGGTGCTGGTCATCGCGCTGGTGTTCGCGATGGGGCCGGGCACCACGAGTATCTACACGGCGATCACGCTGGTCGGCTGGGTCGCCTACTGCCGGATCGTGCGTGGCCAGGTGCTGGTCGCCAAGGAGCAGGAGTACGCGATGGCGGCCAGGGCCAGCGGCCTGCCGACGTGGCGCATCCTGTTGCGGCACCTGCTGCCCAACGTGATCCTGCAGGCGTTCGTCTACTCGATGAGCGACATCGTGCTGACCCTGCTGGCGATCGTCACACTCGGCTTCCTCGGACTCGGCGTGCCGCCGCCCAACCCGGACTGGGGCACCATGATCCAGGACGGCCAGCAGTTCATCCTGACGAAGTGGTACCTCACCACGATTCCCGGCATCGCGGTGGTCCTCGTCGGCATCGCATTGGCGCTGATCGCGGACGGCATCGTGGATCGGACCAACCGGTGACGGCCCCCCTCACGGTGCCGGTTCTTGAGGCCATCGACCTGAACGTGGACATCCCGATGCCGCATGCCCGACTGCATGCCGTGCGTGGGATCTCGCTGTCCGTCGGCGGTGGCGAGGCGGTCGGGCTGGTTGGCGAGTCCGGGTCCGGCAAGAGCCTGACGCTGCGGGCGTTGCTCGGTCTGCTGCCCAGGCCGGCGCGGATCGCGTCGGGCACGATCCTGATCGACGGCCAGGACGTGACCGGCCTGCCGGCGCACCGGTTGCGGCACCTCCTGACCGACACGATGAGCATGGTGTTCCAGGACTCGCTCACCGCGCTGAACCCGGTGATGCGGGTGGGCGACCAGATCGCGGAGGGTCCACGGCGCAAGCTCGGCAGGTCGAAGAGTGCTGCGCACGCGGTCGCGGTCGAGCTGATGACCAAGGTCGGCATTCCCGATCCGGAACGCCGGTACGAGCACTATCCGCACGAGCTGTCCGGCGGTATGCGGCAGCGGATCTGCATCGCCATCGCGCTGTCCACGCAGCCAAGGCTGATCCTGGCCGACGAGCCGACGACAGCGCTGGACGTGACGATCCAGGCCAGGGTGCTGGACGTGCTCGGGCGCCTGCGGCAGGAGGAGCACGTCGGCCTGCTGCTGGTCAGCCACGACCTGGCCGTGGTCGGCCAGACCTGTTCGCGGCTCTACGTGATGTACGCGGGCAAGGTGGTCGAGTCGGGCGATCTGGTCGACCTGGTGACCGGGCCACGGCACCCGTACACGTTCTCGCTGCTGCGCTCGGTGCCCGACCCGGACCGACGGATCGACCGGCTGCTGTCGATCCCCGGCCAGCCACCGGATCTCAGCACCGCGGTGGTCGGCTGTTCGTTCGCGCCGAGGTGCCCGTTCGTCGTCGACGCCTGCCGGGAGCGGGAGCCGGAGTTGCTGGTGATGCGGGATCGGACCAGCGCCTGCATCCGGGTCGACACGGCGGATCGGTGGACCGAGATGGTCGCCGCCGAGGGGGTGACGCTCTGATGGCGGATGAGATACTCGTGGTCGACGGGCTGTCCAAGCACTTCACGTCGCCGGTCTCGGTGACCGACCGGGCGTTCGGCAAGAAGCCGGTCGTCAACCGCGCGGTAGACGGCGTGGACTTGGTGCTGCACCGGGGGGAAACCCTTGGCCTGGTTGGGGAATCGGGCTGCGGCAAGTCGACCCTGGCTCGCACGATCGTCGGGTTGTACAAGCCGGACGGCGGCATGGTGCGCTACGCAGACGACATCCTGCCGGTGCGCCGCAACCGCGCCCAGCATCGCGCGATCCAGATGGTGTTCCAGGACCCGTTCAGCTCGCTCAACCCGAGGATGACGGTCGGGCAGATGCTGTCCGAACTCCTGCGGTACCACCAGCTCGTGCCCAGGAACAAGGTGGCCGAGCGGAACAGGGAGCTGGTGCGGCAGGTCGGCCTGCCGGAGAGTGCCCTGGACCAGCGGCCCCGCCAGTTCTCCGGTGGGCAGCGGCAGCGCATCGGCATCGCGCGGGCACTCGCGTTGGAGCCGACCGTGCTGATCGCCGACGAACCGGTGTCCGCGCTGGACGTCTCCGTGCAGGCCACCATCATCAACCTGTTGTCCGACCTGAAGGAGAAGCTGGACCTCTCGGTCATCTTCGTCTCGCACAACATGGCCGTGGTGCGGCAGGTCAGCGACCGCACCGCCGTGATGTACCGGGGCCGGATCGTCGAGACGGGTGCCACCGACTCCGTCTTCGACCAGCCGGTGCACCCGTACACGAAGTTGCTGCTGCGCTCGGTGCCCCGCCTGGTCGGCACCGGCGAGCGAGCCGCCGACGGCCCGACCGGGCCCGCCGAGAGCGGGATCGTCCAGCAGGTCGCCGCGTCCGGCACGAACCCGTGCCGCTATCTCGATCGCTGTCCTTCGGTGGTTGTCGCGTGTGGCACCGAGCCGGCACTGCGTGCCGATCCGGAGGATGCCAGTCGGGCGGCGGCCTGTGTCCATGTGCCCTGGCAGAGCGCGGAGGTGGTGTCGTGAACGAGCCGATCGTCATCGGCAGTGAACGCAGCGAGGTCGGCTTACCCGCTGCGATGGCCGTGCTCACGGCCGGTGGCACGGCACTGGACGCCGTCGAGGCGGGCCTGCGCCGGTGCGAGGACAACGTGGACGACCACTACGTCGGCACCGGTGGCCTGCCCAACGCGCAGGGCGTGGTGGAGCTGGACGCCTCCGTGATGATCGGCTCGACGCGGGCGTTCGGCGCGGTCGGCGCCGTGCGTGGCTTTCCGAATCCGATCTCGATCGCCCGCGCTGTGATGGAGCGACTGCCGCAGCACAGCCTGCTGGTCGGCATCGGCGCCGAACTGTTCGCCGAGGAGAACGGCTTTCCCCGCGCTGAGCTGCTGACCGACGAGACGAAGAAGCTGTACCGCACCGCGCTGCAACCCTCCGACGAGGCGGTGGAGGGTGAGGGCACCGCGACCCAGGACGGCGACGAGCGCTACCGCAGGACGGCATTGGCGCTGGTGCAGCGGTTCCAGCCGCACGACGGGCCGTGGGGCACGATCAACATCCTGGCCCTGGACCGCGCCGGTGAACTCGTGGTCGGTGTGTCGACCAGCGGTTACCCGTGGAAATATCCCGGCCGCGTGGGCGATTCCGCGCTGCCCGGCGCCGGCAACTATGCCGACCTGCGCTACGGCGGTGCGGCATGCACCGGCCGGGGCGAGCTGAGCATGCGGGTGCTCGGCGCTCGGTCGATCGTGGCCGATCTGGCCCGTGGCGCCGATCCGTCCACCGCGTGTCTGGCCATGCTGGCCGAGGCGGCGTCGCTGCCCGACGAGTACCGCGCCGAACTGCGGTGTCTCGCGCTCACCCCGGACGGCCGGCACGGCGCGGCGTCTGGCCAGCAGGGTTCGGTGTACGCGGTGATGACCGAGACGTCGACCGAGCCGGAGTTCCATCCCAGGAGTGTGCTGTGAAGATCTTCATCTCCTCCGACATGGAGGGCACCGCGGGCGTCGTCGACTGGGACCAGTGTGTCTCCGGCGGCGCGCAGTATCCGTACTACGCGGATCTGCTGACCGGTGAGGTCAACGCCGCGATCGAGGGCGCGATGGCCGCCGGTGCCACCGAGTTCCTGGTCAACGACTCGCACTCGAAGATGGCCAACCTGAAGCCGGACGCGCTGGCCGGCCGGGCCGCGTACCTGTCCGGCCGGTACAAGCCGATGTACATGATGCAGGGCCTGGACACGAGCTTCGACGCGGTGTTCTTCGTGTCCTACCACGGTTCCATGGGCAGCAAGGGTTCCACGCTGTCGCACACGTACTTCCCGACGGCGTTCGCCGAGATCACGATCAACGGTGTCGTGGCGGGCGAGGCCGGGATCAACGCGCTGGTCGCCGCCGCGTACCGGGTGCCGATCGTGCTGGTCACCGGGGACGACACGACCGCCGAGGAGACCCTGCGGTTCTGCCCGGCGATCAGGGCGGCCGTGGTGAAGAAGTCGGTCACCCGGTTCGCAGCCGAGTCACTGCACCCCGAGGTGGCCAGGGACCTGATCCGCCAGCAGGCCGAGGCAGCGCTGGACGAGCTGGCATCGGCAGCGCCACCGGCCATCGGGTCGCCGGTGAATCTGGAGATCTCGTTCCGCAGCAGCGACTACTGCGAACTGGCCGCCCGGATCGCGGGCGTCAAGCGGACCGGTGACCTGACGGCTGCCATCGTCGGCGACGATCCACTGTGGATCTACCAGACGTTCATCACCGTCGTCCTGCTGTGTCGTGGCCTCGTCGAATGAAGGGGGAGTAGTGCGCGTATTCGACAGCAACTGGATGCAACTGGCGGAATATCTGAAGCACGACGACCGGATCGTCCTGCCGGTGGGGTCCACCGAACAGCACGGCTATCTCTCGTTGGGCACCGACGCGCTGCTGGCCGAACGGGTGTCGGTGGAGGCCGCCGAACCGCTCGGTGTGCCGGTGCTGCCGGTCCTGCCGTTCGGCATGGCGCCCTACTTCGCCCAGTACCCGGGCAGTATGAGCCTGCGGCTCGGCACGTACGTCGAGGTGGTTCGCGATCTGTTGGATGGCTTGGCAGGTCAGGGTTTCCGGCGGATCGCGGTGGTCAACGGGCACGGCGGCAACTCGCCGGTGGCCGGCCTGATCCGGGAGTGGATCTGTCAGCCGAGGGCCGAGCGGGTGCAGGTGCTGTTCCACAGTTGGTACAACGCGCCGAAGACGGCTGCGGCGGCCAGCATGTTCGACGACGACCAGTACCACGGCTCGTGGCTGGAGAACTTCCCGTGGACGAGGGTGGCCGGGGTGCAGATCCCGGACGGTGGCAGCCCCGTGCTGTCCAGGACGTTGGTGCAGAACGTGACGGCGGAGGAGATGAAGACGCTGGCACCGGACGGCACGCTCGGCGGGGCGTACCAGCGGTCCGATGAGGACATGCGGGTCGTGTGGGATGCCGGTGTGGCCGAGGTGCGGGAACTGCTGACGGACGGATGGTTGTGACCGGGAAGGTCGCCGTCGTCACCGGCACGGCACACGGCATCGGGTCCGCGATCGCGGCCGTGCTCACCGAGGACGGCGCTGTTGTGCACGGCATCGACAAGGACACCGTCGACATCACCGACTCGGCGGCGGTCGCCGAGTTCTTCGCCGGCATCGGCCCGGTGGACATCCTGGTGAACAACGCGGGCGGTGTGGTCGGCCAGGTGCACCATCCGATCGAGGAGATCACCGACGAATCATGGTCGGCGGTTGTCAACGCGAACCTGACCGGCACGTTCCACTGCACGAGGGCCGTGGCGCCGGGCATGAAGGAGCGTGGCTGGGGTCGGATCGTGAACATCTCGTCGGGCGCCGGTCGCAGCGTCAGCCTGACCGGCATCCAGGCCTACGCCAGCGCAAAGGCAGGCCAGATCGGCTTCACCCGGCAGATGGCCCACGAACTGGGCCCGTTCGGTATCACCGTGAACTGCATCGCGCCCGGCTTCGTCCTGTCCAACCCCACGACGATCAAGCAGTGGGAGAGCTACGGCGATGAAGGGCAGGCAGCGCTCGTCGCGGGGATCGCCACCCGCAGGCTCGGCAAGGCGGAGGACATCGCACACGGTGTCCGGTTCTTCGTCGCCGACCAGTCGTCCTGGATCACCGGCCAGACTCTCTCGATCGATGGTGGACATGCTCTCTTTTAACGAGACCGATTCCGAGTACCTCGCCGCGCTGGCCGGCTACGTGGCCATCCCGAGTGTGAGCCGGGACGCGACCCCCGACGTCATGCACGCCGCCGCTTCGTGGCTGGCCGAACGGCTGGCCTTCGCCGGCGGGCGGGTGGTGGCCACCGACGGCCATCCGGTGGTCCGGGCCGACTGGCTCGGCGCCCCGGGTGCGCCGACGATCCTGGTGTACGGGCACTACGACGTGCAGCCGACCGGCGATCTCGCCGAGTGGCTGACCCCGCCGTTCGAGCTGACCGTGGCCGGCGATGTGGCCCGTGGCCGAGGGGTCAGCGACGACAAGGGGCCGGTCTACATCGTGCTGGAGGTGGCGCGGGCGTTCATCGAGCAGGAGGGCGCGCTGCCGCTGAACGTCAAGTTCCTCTTCGAGGGCGAGGAGGAGATCGGCAGCCCGCACCTGCCCGCCTACCTGCGGGCGCACGCCGACGAACTCGCCGCCGACCTGGTGATCTCGGCGGACGGAGCGATGTGGCGGCCGAGCGAGCCGTCGCTGTCGGTCGCGTCGAAGGGCCTGGTGACCCTGAACATCGAGGTGACCGGCGCGAACGCCGACCTGCACTCCGGCCGGTACGGCGGCACCGTGGCCAACCCTGTGCACGCGCTGGCCGATGTGTTGGCCAGCCTGCACTCGGCCGACGGCCGGGTCGCCGTGCCCGGCTTCTACGACGGCATCCCCGAACTGACTTCGGGGCGGCGCAGGGACATCGCGGCCGTGCCGTTCGACGACGACGCCTATCGTCGTGATCTCGGGTTGACCGAGGTGTTCGGCGAGGCGGGCTTCAGCACGTTGGAGCGGCTGTGGGAACGGCCGACGCTGGAGATCAACGGTGTGCGGGCCGGCGGCAAGTACACCGTGATCCCGCACGTCGCCGTCGGGCACGTGTCCTGTCGACTGGTGCCGGGCCAGGACCCGGCCAAGGTGCTCGCCGCCATCACCGACCATGTGCTGGCCCATCAACCGGCCGGCGTCGTCGTGGCCGTGCACGCCGACGAAGCCGCGGTGCCGGCGTACACGATCCCCGCCGACCACCCCGCGATCCGCGCTGCCGGCGCGGCACTGGCCGATGTCTACCCCGGGCGGGACGTGCTGCTGGCCGTCATCGCGGGCACTCTGCCGGCGACGGCGTTGTTCGAGGACGTGCTCGGCGCGAAGACGTTGTTCTTCTCGTTCTCCACGGCGGACGAGAACCTGCACGCGCCCAACGAGTACCTGCGGATCGCCAGGCTGCGCGAGGGCATGGTGGCGTGGGAGCGGCTGTGGCGACTGCTGGCCGACGGACCACACCGGTTGGAGCAACGGGGATGACCGAACCAGACAAGCAACTGGCAGCGCTGTCCGACGAGTTCTTCCAGCTCAAGCACGTGGCCGACCCGTTCAGCGCCACGATGCTCGGCGTGTCCGGATTCGACGGGCTGGTACCCGATCCCAGCCGCGCGGGCGCCGCTGCCGACGCGGCGAAACTGGCCGACCTGGAACGGAGGCTGGCCCAGCTCGATCCCACCGAACTGAACGACGCCGACCGGATCAACCACGCCGTGCTCGGCAGGCTGGCCTCGGCCACCCGCTCCGATCTTGAGCACGGGCTGTGGGAGGCCGGGGTCGCCGCCGAGGGCTACGTGTCGCCGCCCGCGATGATGTTCATGGCCGTGCCCAGCGCACCGCTGCGCGACGAGGCGGACGTGGACACCTACCAGGAGCGGCTGGCCGCACTGCCCGGATTCCTGGACGCCGTGCTGGACCGCTACCGGCAGGCGGCGGCCGACGGTCGGCTGCCCACCAGGGTCGGTGTCGGGCAGGCCATGGACCAACTCGACGGGCACCTGTCCACCGACCTGGCCGACGACGTGTTCGTGGACGTGCGGCTACCGGGTGACCCGGAGCGGGACAGCTTCCGGGCACCACTGCGCCAGACCGTTGCCGAGACGGTCCGGCCGGCGTTGAAGCGGCTGCGCACCGGCATCGAGCGGGATCTGCTGCCGGTGGCCAGGGAGGACGACAAGGTCGGCATCCGGTTCGTGCCCGGCGGCGAGGAGGGCTACCGGGCCGCGGTGCGCCGGCACACCACCACCGACCTGACACCGGAGGAGATCCACCAGATCGGGCTGGACCTGCTGGCCGACCTGCGGGTGGAGTGGGCCGAACTGGGCGGTCGGGTGCTGGGTACGTCGGACGTGCCGGAGATCATGCGCAGGCTGCGTGAGGACATGTCGCTGCGGTTCACCAGCAGTGCGCAGATCGTGGCCACGGTGACGGAGGCGCTGCATCGCGCGGAGGCGGTGCGGAACGACTGGTTCCCCCCGTACGACATCGCGGACTGCGTCATCGAGGAGATCAGCCCGATCGAGGCCGGCAACGCGGCGCTGGCGCACTACCGCCCACCGGCGGGCGACGGCTCCCGGCCGGGCGCGCACTGCGTGCTCACCACGAAGCCGCGCGAGCGGTACGTCTACGAGTACGAGGCGTTGGCGTTCCACGAGAGCACACCGGGCCACCACCTGCAGATCGCGTCCGCGCAGACGTTGACCGAACTGCCCGAGTACCGGCGGTTCCTGGACGCCGAGATGTGCGGCTACATCGAGGGCTGGGGCCTGTACTGTGAACGGCTCGCCGACGAGATGGGTCTGTACACATCGGACACCGCCCGGCTCGGCATGCTGTCGTTCGACTCGCTGCGCGCCTGCCGGCTGGTGGTGGACACCGGTATGCACCATCTCGGCTGGTCCCGACAGCAGGCCCAGCGGTTCATGTGGGACAACACGGCGACCACGTTCGCCAACGTGCGCAACGAGATCGACCGGTACATCGCGTGGCCGGGCCAGGCGCTGGCGTACGGCATCGGCCGCCGGGAGATCCGGCGGCTGCGTGGGGTGGCCGAGCAGCGGCTTGGTGCCCGGTTCGACGTCCGCGCCTTCCACGGGACCGTGCTCGGTCATGGCGCGGTGCCGCTGGACGTGCTGGACCAGATCGTGGGTGACTGGCTGGACGCGAGCTGACACCTCCAGGAACGCCAGCGGTCCCGTCGCCAACGAAGCCGACGGGACCGCTGGTGCAGGTGAACTAGGGAAAGCTGACGACGTCGCTCGGGCCACCGGAGGTGGAGTTCACCGGTGCGCCAACGCCGTTGATCACCGAGTCGATGCCACCGGACGCGTTCAGGAACACCGTCAGCAGGTCGTGCAACTGCACGCCTGGCCGCTCGGGTACCTGGAACGCCATCGCGTTGTGGATGTCGACACCCTGGTTGAAGAACGAGTAGCTGCCCATCCCGAAGCCCTGGAACGTCCTGACCTTGTTGGTCACCAGGAACGCGGGGAAACCCTTCTGGGTCGGGGTGGCCATCCAGGCGGCCTGGCTGGGCACCTCGTACGGGTTCTCGTTCTGGAAGAACAGCACCGAGCCCGCCTGGCCGTTCCAGATCGTCTCGTACTTCTCGAAGTGCTCGACGAACAGGCCGAGGGCGGACACGTGGTCGCCGTTGACGATCACGCCGGTGTCCGCGACGTCACCGGCGAAGGTGCCGGCGCCCGCGCCGTGGTCGGCCCGCCATGCCCAGATGTCGTCCATGATCGAGAAGTTGCTGTTGTCCACGAACGCCGTCCCCGCCGTGCCGGCGCTCGCGCCACCGATGCGGAAGAACACGTCGTCGACGGACACCGGGTCGTCGGCGCGGCCCGCGTTGCCGCCGGGCTTGCCGATGTTCAGCAGTACCGGCGAGCGCCGCGCACCCGCGTCGAAGATCAGTCCGGACAGGTTGACGCCCTTGACGTCCTTCACGTTCATGGTGACGTTGCCGTGCTGCGGCACCAGGGTCGGGAAGCCCAGTCCGATGATCTTGGTGTCCGGCTTGGTCACCTGGATCGTCTCCGGCACCGAGTAGACGCCGGGCGTGAACAGCAGGTTGTCGCCGTCCTTGAGCGCCTCGTTGATGGTGTCGACCGTGCTGTGCGCGTTGACCACGTAGAACGAGCTCAGCGGCAGCGAACTACCGGGCGTGTTGCCGTTCGCCCACGTCGTTCCGCTGCTGTCGTGCTGCGGCGACGGCACGAACACCCGCAGCCGGCCCGCGGAGTCCTGATAGAGGTAGGGCTCCTCCTCGGTCGTCGGGCAGGTGTCCAGCGTGGTGTACGGACCAGCGCCCGCCGGGTCGCCGAACGCCTGTGCCGGCGCGCCCGGGTCACCGCAGAACACCTGGTTCCACACACCGTTGCTCCAGCCGTCGATGTCGCTGTTGCGCACGATGAACTGCTGCTGGGAGCCGTTGATGATGGTGCCACCGCTGAACGACGAGTCGGCGATGAAGCCACCGCTGGCGAAGTCGGGGGAGCCGTCGCAGAAGTCCATCAGCGTCAGCCCGCCGTTGATCGCGACCCGGCGCATCGGCGCCGCCTGGGACACGGCCCACATGTCGTTGCCGGAGAAGCAGCCGCTGGTGCCGGCGACGTTGATCGTCAGGTTCGACACCGACCGCCAGAAGTTGACCAGGGCCGTGCAGTTGGTCTGGTCGCCGTTCTCGCACTGGTTGAACGCGTCGATCGTCCCGTTGATCACCACCTGCTTCGGGTTCTGGCCGAGGCCGGCGATGCTGGTGTAGTAGCCGACGGTGATCTTCAGCGGATCGGCTGCCGTGCCGTAGGTGCCCGGCGCGAACAGGATCGCGTAGCGCTGGGTGCCGAACTGGTTGGGCACCTGCTGGGCGGCGATGGTGTCCAGGGTGCTCTGAATGGTGGCCGTCGGCATGTCCGGGGTGAACACCAGCACGTTCGGGCCGAGGCTGCCACCGGTGGGCGGCTTGTGGCCGCCAGGCCCGTTGCTGCCGCCATGGCTGGGTCCGTGCCCGCCACCGGGCGACGCCTGTGCGTACGCGGGCACCAGCACCAGGCCGAGTGCCGCTGCCGTGGCGGCGAGGATGACTGACAGGCGGTGCCGTGGCTTCCGGGATGGTCTTGTCATGTGCTCGTCCTCTTCCGGTGGTACGAGACCGGATGATCATGTGAACAGAGAGCGCTCTCAGTTTGCGCAGTCAACTCGTCGTGTCACGGCGATGTCAAGAGAGCGCGTCGGTTGTGCGGTTCGCCCGACTTGCGTTCAGAACATCTCGACGCAGTCGTAGGCGCAACCGGGGCTGAGGAAGCCCGTGC
The DNA here is from genome assembly GCA_036279295.1 of Pseudonocardiaceae bacterium. Classification (GTDB taxonomy): domain Bacteria; phylum Actinomycetota; class Actinomycetes; order Mycobacteriales; family Pseudonocardiaceae; genus DATEPR01. The sequence goes on from DASUJK010000420.1 coordinate 20,767, forward strand.
CGGCCGAGCCGCTGATCACCGTGATGGTCATCGTGTTGGTGCCGGTGACGAACGCGCTGGCCGGCACCGCATAGGTGTACAGCGCGTTGTTGCCCCGGTAGGTGCCGATGGTGAGGCTGCGTGAACTGGGCTGGCTGGACGGTGCCGGTGCGGCCGACGTCCAGCCGTTCACGGTGATCTGCGGCCGACCGCCCGCGAAGGCCGCGGTGATGCCGATCCGCACGGTCCGAGCCTGGGCGGTGTTCTGCACGAAGTGGACAGTGGTGGGGTTGTTGACACCTTTCCACTGGTAGGCGGGGAAGTCCGACGTCACACTCGTACCGACCGTGTACGCGACCGGTCCCCAACTGGCGTCGCGCGGGTCCGACGGGTGCATCGTGGTCAGGTTGGCAGCGTTCTTGAACCCGGTCGGCGTGCCGTCCCAGGTGCCGATCCGGAAGACGGGGGAGGTAGGCGTCAGCCACGTCGACGCGATGTTCGCGCCGGTCGTGGTGACGCCGGCGGTGACGGCCACCGAGCGCGTCGCGACGGCGAGTTCGCTCTGGTAGAGCGTCTGCGTGTACGTGCCCGGCTTCATGCCGGTACACGTGAAGCTGCCGCTGGCCGCCGGGGTCACCCAGTACTGCGCCATGGCGTTCGCGAAGCCGACCAGCACCGGCATACCCGCCGTCACGCCGGAGGCGACACCGGACACCGAGCCACGCCCGGCCGCGCCGACGAAACCCCGCAGCCCGAAGTTGGCCATGAACGACAGGTCGGGCGCTGCCGGTGTCGTGCCGTTGGTGACCAGCAGCGCGTACGGGCCGTACAGCACGTTCGTCCGCTGCGCCTCGGTGTCGTTGTGGCCAGACCACAGGTAGTTGTAGACCTGGATCGACGTGTCGGTGCCCTGCTGTTCGATGTCCCGGAAGAACGGGCCGCCCGAACTGCTCTCCCGGTTGCCGAAGTCCATGAACACGCCGACCCCGGTCCCGGTCACCCCACGCACGGTCAGACTTCTCGCCTGCCGGTTGCCGTAGTACTTCGACCGCGTCTGGCTGCCCACCAGGAAGACGTCGGTGGACTCGATCGCGGTGCCGCCCTTGATGTCCGAGGGCACGCTGATGTTGTCGAGGATGGTCCGGTTCAGCGACTGGATCCACCGCAGCTCACCCGCGCCCGCCGAGTCGACGAAGGTGGCCATGTAGATGTTGTTCACGCCGCTCTGCACGACGAAGTAGTGGATCAGCGTGCCGGCGCCGTAGAAGTCGGTGACCGACTCGGTGACCACGATGAAGGTGCCGGTCCGCACCGCGGTCACGCTCGCGCCGGCACCCAGCCCGGACTCGACGTTGGACGGCCTGCTCGCCGCGGTCAGCTCAACCCCGTTGAGGGCCAGCGACGTCATGTCGCCGTTGCTCTGGCTGATCTTGAACGTCAGGCCGGCACCGGTGCTGACGGTGAAGAACCCGCCGGCACTGGTGAAGCCGAACGCCGTCGCGGCCGCGGCAGGCGCGGCCGCGAACAGGGCGCCGCTCGCTCCGACGCCCAGCGCGATGGCCCCACTGAGGAACTGACGGCGGTTCGGCAAGGTTGGCATGGCGGCGAACGTAGTGTCGAAGTCCCGTTCGACGGTTGTCCTCTGGCACCTGCCGGCGGTGAACCCGCAGGTCGGGCTCTGAAACTTCCCACTCAGGCGCGCAGTCGCACCGGCAGCGCCTGCAAACCGCGCATCAGCGTGCTGCTGCGGTAGGTGAGCTGGTCGTCGGCCAAGGTGATGGAGCTGAACCGGGACAACAGCTTGCCGAACGCGATCTCGCCCTCCAGCCTGGCCAGGGGAGCACCGAGGCAGTAGTGGATGCCGTGGCCGAAAGCCAGGTGCGCGTTGGGTTCCCTGGTGATGTCCAGTTCGTCGGGCGCCGCGAACCGGGTCTCGTCGTGGTTGGCGGCCAGCAGCGCGATCATCACGAACTCGCCTGCCGGGATCGTCACGTCGCCGACCGGTACCGGGGCGTCGGTGAACCGGTTGGTGGCCATGTTCAGCGGACTCTCGAACCGCAGGAACTCCTCGACCGCGGCGGGCAGCAGGGCCGGATCGGCGCGCAGCGCGGCCAGTTGGGCCGGTGACCGCACCAAGGCGTGCACACCGTTGCCGATCAGGTTCACGGTCGTCTCGAAGCCGGCCAGGATCAGCAGGAACGCCATGGCCAGCAGTTCGGTCGGGCTGAGCCGGTCGCCGTCCTCGGAAGCCAGCACCAGCGCGGAAAGCACGTCGTCGCCCGGCTCGGCGCGCTTGGCCGCGACCAGCGCCGTCAGGTACTCCGACGTGTCCTGCTCCGCCTGCTCGATCTCGGCGGGCTCGGCCGTGGTGATGAACGGCTTGGTCCAGGCCGCGAACCTGTCACGGTCGGCGTCCGGGACACCGAGCAGCGCGCTGATCACGGTGATCGGCAGCGGCAGCGCGAACGACTCGATCAGGTCGACGGTCCGGCCGACCGGGAGTTGGTCCAGCAACCGGTCCACGGTGACCTCGATGCGTGGCCGGAGCCCAGCGACCGCACGGCTGGTGAACGCCTTGGTGACCAGCCTGCGCAGCCGGGTGTGGTCGGGCGGGTCGGAGTTGAGCATGTGGGCGTCCAGCCGGGACCCGTGCGGGCCGGCCAGGCCGGGTGGGAACAGCGCCAGCGCCCTGGCGTGATCCTTGAGCAGCCGCGGATCGGCGAGCAGCGCGCGAGCCTCCTCGTACCGGGTGATCAGCCACGCCCGCACACCGCCCCACATGACGACCTGGTGCGCAGGCCCTGCCGACCGAAGACGGCGGTACAGCTCGTGCGGATTCTGGACGAAGTCCCTGCGCAGCCGTACCGGCTCGGCTTCGGTCACTGTGCTCCTCGTGGTGGGGTGTGCCGGGACCGGACCGTAGCAGTGCTGCCCGATCCCGGCAGACCGCTCAACCGGTGATCTGGACCGCGCCGGACGGACAGATGTTGCCAGCCTCGCGCGCGGCGCCCTCGTCGTCGCCGTCGGGCTCGCCGTTGAGCACCGTGACGAGACCGTCGTCGTCCTGGTCGAACACATCGGGCGCGGTGAGCGCGCACAGGCCGGCGCCGATGCAGACGTTCTTGTCGGCGGTCACCCGCATGGACACTCCTTTCGCCGCGGTCACCAGGTGACCGGCAGTTCGTTGACGCCCTGGATCGTGGTGCCCGGCCGCAGGGCCAGCTGGTCGACCGGGACGGCCAGCCGCAACGTCGGTATGCGGTCGAACAACGTCGAGAGGATCACCTCAAGTTCCAGGCGGGCCAGGTTCTGGCCAAGACACTGGTGTACTCCGTAGCCGAAGGCGATGTGGTGCCGGGCCGAACGGTGTACGTCGAACGTGTCCGGATCCTCGAACACCTGGCCGTCGCGGTTGGCGATCGAGTTGGTGATGATCACGCCGTCGCCCGCCTTGATGACCTGCCCGTCGATCTCGATGTCCGCCTTGGCGATCCGGCCACCGGCGATGTCGGCGATGGCCAGGTAGCGCAGCAGCTCCTCGACGGCGCCGGGAATCAGGTCGGGATCGGCCCGCAGCGCGGCGTGCTGGTCGGGGTGCTCCAGCAGCGTGATGACGCTCAACGACGTCATCGACGCGGTCGTCTCGTGGCCGGCCACCAGGAGCAGCAGCGCCGTGGCGACCAGCTCCGCCCGGTCGATCTCCCCGCTGGCCAGCTGGTCGGCGATCAGGCTGCACAGCAGGCCGGGCCCCGGCTCGGCCTGGAGCACCGTGATCAGCCGGTCCATGTACTCGGCCAGGTCGTCGCGGGCCCGCACCGCTTGGGCCGCGGTGGTCGACTGCACGAGCCGCCTGCTCGCGTCCTGGAAGAACTCGTGGTCCGCGTAGGGCACGCCGAGCAGCTGGCAGATCACCATGGACGGCACCGGCAGCGCGAACTGGCTGACCAGGTCGGCGGTCGGGCCGGCGGCCAGCATGTCGTCGATGAAGCCGTGCACGATGCGCTCGATGTCCGGGCGCATCCCCTTGATGCGCCGCACGGTGAACTCGCTGATCAGCATCCGTCGCTTGGCGCCGTGCTCCGGCGGGTCCATGCTGATGAACGCGGGCCGCCGGTCCCGGATGCTCTGGAACCTGGGCGACGTGGCCGGGAAGTCGTCGTGGGTGCGGTCGGAGGACAGCCGGGGGTCGGCCAGCAGCTTGCGGGCTGCCTCGTGCTTGGTCACCACCCAGGCCGGGCGGCCGTCGTAGAGCGTCACCTGCTGCAGCGTGTCGGTCTTGTCGCGCAGCCTGCTGTACTGCTCAGGCAGCTGGTAGGGACAGGTCCGGTCGTTCGGGAAGGCTGGGGCGTCCTGCGGCTGGGGCGTCGTAACGGTGTCGGCCATCGATCCCCTCGGTTCTCGTGCTTTAAAGAACGATCAGTTCTCTAGTTTGGAGGCTAGGGTGTGCCGACAGGGAACGCAACGTCCTCTCAGTGAACTCTCAGGAGTCGACCTGTCACTCAACGTAGATCAGATTGAGGATTCGGCGGTTGACCACCGCAAAGGCCCGCGCCGCCGGGGCGAGGAGCTGGAGCACGCCATCCTGACGGCCGCACTGGCCGAGCTCACCGAGGTGGGTTACTCGGCGCTGACCATGGAACGGGTCGCCATCCGCGCCCGCACGAGCAAGGCGGCGCTCTACCGCCGCTGGGCCGGCCGCGCGGAACTCGTGCTGGACGCGTGCAAGCTCCAGAGCACGTCGGATGTCGACGTGCCGGACACCGGCGCGCTCCGGTCGGACGTGATCGCCCTGCTGCGCCAGATGTCGGCGAAGATGGCCAGCCCACTGGGCGGCATCCTGCGTGGCCTGCTCGCCGAGATGACCCGCGATCCCGAATTCGCGAAGCTGATCCGCGACCGGTTCCACACGGTCGGCCCGGCCACCATCCGCGTCATCCTGGAACGCGCCGTCGAGCGGGGCGAGGTGGCGGCCGCCATCCTGGACTCCCGGCGTGCCACCGTCGCGACCGACCTGTTGCGCAACCAGTTCCTGCTGTTCGGGGCGCCCATTTCGGACGACGTCATCGTGGAGATCGTGGACGACGTGTACCTGCCGCTGGTGCTCAAGGGTTAAGCGTCGCGTGGGTGTCGGTTCGGGCCGACGCGGCCCTGGCCACGCCCAGCGCGCGGGCCGCTACCTGGATCCGGCCGATCTCCAGGGCCTTCATCATCTGCGCGATGAGGACTCGCAACTTTCGTCAGGCGGCGGAGCGGCTGTCACATGAGTGTGCCGCAGTTGACACACCGCCACTCACCTTTGCTGTTCTGCTTGTAGTCGTGCCCGCGCGGGACTGGAACAGCCATCCGATGCCTGGATCTCGGCGCAGAGGTCCACGGTGATGGTGGAGGAGATCCGGACCGTGGCGTACACGCTGGATCCCTTGACCGCGACCGAGCGGTTCACCGAACTGCGGTCACCCATCAGACCGTTGACCTGGCGCGCGTCCTCGTCGGCCCGCTTGTTCTGGTGCGCCATCTCCGCTGTGATCCACTGCGCCACCTCGTCCGGGGTGCTCAGCACGGCGGCAGGCGTGTTGGCCAACCGGGCGGCGCGTCCTTCGGCGCGACGATCGGTGTCGGTCAGCTCGTGTTCCTCGATGTAGCCGAGCCAACGGTGGGTCGTGGCGCTGGTCATGGATGGAAGCCCTTTCAGACGGGTGACGGTTCAGCGTGAGCAGATTACTACGGACCCGAACAGACTCGCAGGTCAGACGTGCAACAGCGCTCCTGGTGCCGTTGACCAGCTACAGAGGTCAGTAGATCGGCGCCGATTTCGGACGATGCCCTACTCCGGTACGCCCCTGGCCACGAGTTGGGCGGCGATGATGTTGCGCTGGATCTCGTTCGTGCCTTCGCCGACGATCATCAGTGGTGCGTCCCGGAAGTACCGTTCGACATCGAACTCGGTGGAGTAGCCGTAGCCGCCGTGCACCCGCACGGCGTTGAGCGCGATCTCCATCGCGGTCTCGGAGGCGAACAGCTTGGCCATTCCGGCTTCCATGTCGGCCCGGTCGCCCGTGTCGTAGCGCTGTGCCGCCATGAGCACGAGTTGGCGGGCCGCCGTGTATTTGGTGACCATATCGGCGAGGTAGTTGCCGATGGACTGGTGTTGCCAGATCGGCTTGCCGAAGCTCTCCCGTTCCTGGGCGTAGCGCAGTGAGTCGTCCAGCGCGGCCCTGGCCACGCCCAGTGCCCGCGCGGCCACCTGGATCCGGCCGATCTCCAGGCCCTTCATCATCTGCGCGAAGCCGGCGCCCGGTGTGCCGCCGAGCAGCGCACCGGCCGGGGTGCGGTAGCCGTCGAAGGACAGTTCGCAACTCTCCACACCCTTGTAGCCCAGTTTGGGCAGATCCCGGGACACGGTCAGCCCTGGTCCGTGTTCGACCAACAGCACGCTGATGCCGTGGTGCCTGGGCACCGCGGCCGGATCGGTCTTGCACAGCACCGCGATGACCTGCGCGCGGCGGGCGTTGGTGATCCAGGTCTTGGCACCGTCGATGACGTAGTCGTCGCCGTCCCGCCGGGCGGTCGTGGTGAGCGCCTGCAGGTCCGAGCCGCCGCCCGGCTCCGTGAGGGCCATGGCGGCCCGGATCTCACCGGTCGCCATCTTCGGCAGGTAGCGCTGCTTCTGCTCGTCGGTGCCGAAGGTGAGGATCATCTTGGCCACCACGGTGTGGCCGCCCATCGCGCCGGCCAGGGTCATCCAGCCTCTGGCCAGTTGCTCGGTGACGTGCGCGTAGCACGTGGTGGACACGGCGGCGTCGCCGTAGGGCTCGGGGATCGCCATGCCGAAGATGCCCAGCCGCTTCATCTGCTCGATGAGCTGTTCCGGGTATTCGTCGGCGTGTTCGAGATCGCGGACCACCGGGCGCACGTCACGGTCCACGAACTCCCGCACGGTGTCGACGATGGTCTGCTCGTCCTCGGTCAGCTCGGGCATCAGATTATCCTTTGTGGACGATGGTCAGATGATGCCGTCGGCACGCAGCGCGGCGATGGTCTCCTCGGACCGGCCGAGGCCTGCCAGGATGGCGTCGGTGTGCTGGCCGACGGCCGGCACCGCGTCCATCACCGGGTCCAACTCGGTCAGCATGGCAGGCGGCAGCAGCGCCGCGATGTCGCCACCGGGGGAGCCGACGGTGCGCCACCGGTCCCGGTCGGCCAGCACCGGATGGTCGAGGAACTGCCGGACCGAGTTGAGCCGCGAGTTGGCGACGTCGGCCCGGTTCAGCAGGTCGAGCGCGGCAGCGGTGGGCAGGGCGGCGAACCGGGCGCCGAGGATGTCGTTCAGCTCGTCCCGGCGCGCCACCCTGGCGGAGTTGGTGGCGAACCTCGGATCGTCGGCCAGTGCCGGATCGGCGACCAGGATCTCGCACAACGAGCGCCATTCGCGCTCGTTCTGGATGCCAAGCAGCACGACCTCGCCGTCGGCCGTCGTGTACGGGCCGTAGGGAGCGATCGTCGCGTGCTGGGCGCCGGTCCGTGCCGGCTGCTGCCCGCCGTAGCGCGTGTAGTACGCGGGGGAGCCCAGCCACTCGGCGAGCGCGTCGAACAGTGCCACCTCCACGGCCGACACGTGGCCGGTGGTGGCCCGCCGGTACAGCGCGGTCAGGATTGCCATCTGTTCGAGCCGTATGTCCGGACATACGGCTCGAACAGATGGCACCGCTATACGCGTACATGCCGGCCGCGATGTCGGCCACCGAGATTCCCGCCCTCGCGACGTCGGCGGCGCTGCCGGTCAGCGACACCAGTCCGGTCTCGCACTGCACGAGCAGGTCGTAGGCCTTGCGGTCGGCCCAGGGACCGTCCGTGCCGTAACCGGAGATCGTGCACGGGATCAGCCGGGGACACCGCTGCCGCAGCGAATCCGCGTCCACACCCAGCCGACCGGCAGCGCCGGGGCCCAGGTTCTGGACGAACACGTCGGCGTCGGCCAGCAGTTCGTCCAGCACCGCGCGTCCGGCGGCCGTGCTGACGTCGAGGGTCAGCGATTCCTTGGACCGGTTGAGCCACACGAAGTAACTGGACTGGCCGAGCACCGTTTCGTCGTAGCGACGGGCGAAGTCACCGAGCCCTGGACGTTCGATCTTGATCACCCGCGCGCCGAGGTCGGCCAGCTGGCGGGTGGCGAACGGCGCGGCGACGGCCTGTTCCAGGCTGACCACCGTCACGCCGGCCAGCGGCAGCGGTGGGGTCGGTCCGACGTCGGTCATGTCCGGCCAATATACAACCAGGACGAGGCCCGCCAGCAGGTTTGGTGGTAGGTACCACCCGCAACCAAATGAAACCGCTCAGACGAGGCTGATCACGAGCCAGATCACCCAGAACGCCAGGCCGAGGCCGAGCAGGCTGTTCACCGTCCAGCGGCGGATACCCGCTGGCATCACAGCGCCGAGCGCCGTCACGGACACCAGTCCACAGGCGAGCAGCACGGTCCCGGTCACGTCGGTTCCGTTCGATCCAGCTGGTGCGTTAGAAACGGCCGCGCTGTGGGCATACACAAGTAGCGAGACCAGCGCGAGTGATGTCACGAGCGTGACCGTCGCGGTGACGGACGTGACGCCACGGATCACCCGGGCACCGAACTTGACCTGGAGTGGCCCGACGATGAGGAACAGCACCGCGAACAACAGATTCTCAGTGAGGGACTGGATGTCCACGACCAGGTGCAGGATGCCTGCCGCGACGAGCGACTCACCGGCCAGCACCATCCAGACCGCGGGCGTGAACCGGCCACTGGTCGCCGGAGGTGCCTGGGCCGCGGTCGTGACCATGATTCCTCGTCCCTACGCCGTGCGTGTTCGGGTATGGCGTGCCGCGTCCAGGCTTCCGCTGGCCGGCGCCGGGAAAAAGCCTGACGTGGAGGGTGTGGTGACCCCGTGAATTGGGGGTTGCGGGCGACGTCGGTCGCAACTGCCGACACGGGCGATCATCGGGTGCTCGGATCGGTGCCGATCGGATGGTGCCGGGCGATGGGCGGACCTTATCGCGAATTGCCTGGTCATGGCAGTGCGGTTGCGCGGTCGACCCTGCTCGGGGCTATTGTCCGACACGTCCAGTCGAGTGGGCCGTTCGATCGCCCACGGACATTCCGCGCGACAGAGAAATTCGCTGGTGTCGACACCTGTGACCCGGATGCCGACCTACCGAATTGGGGACTTCCGAACCGAGTTGCGGTGCCCCATCGTGAACCACGGCACCACCCCATTTTGGGACGTACCTATCGAACGAGGACACACCCGTGATTCGAGTCCTGCTGGTCGACAACAGCGCTGCGATCCGGACAGGTGTGTCGGCCCTTCTCGACTCCACCCCGGATCTGACCCTCGCCGGCACCTGCGGTAGCGGCGCGGAAGCGGTCGCCGCCGCCGACGTCATTCCCGACATCGTGTTGATGGACATGCGGATGCCCGGCCTGGACGGTATCGAGGCCACCGCGGCACTGCTCGCCGCCCGCCCGGCGGCGAAGATCATCTTGCTGACCGCATGGGCGGCCAGCGACGCGATCACGCGGGCCAGGAACGCGGGTGCGGTGGGCCTGGTGGCCAAGGCGGCAGGTCCCGCCGCCCTGCTCACGGCACTGCGTGCCGTCGCGGCCGGTGGTACGGCATGGCCGGAGCACAACGGGATCGACAGGTGACTGCCAGGCGCCCGGCGGGTACGCGGCGGGTGGCCGGCGGTAGTCTGTACCCGTCGGCAGCACTTGGGTGCGGGCCGCACATATCGGTTTCATTTCGTATTTCCCGAGAATGAAACGGATGCGCGCCGGACCCCTCAAGGTCGCAGAGCTCAAAACGGGCATGCGCACTGCTCAGAAGGGCAACGACCACCCCGATTTCGGTGTGTCAACCCCCCCATCCACGGGTGTCCGAGTCACCCGATCGGACAGCATTCTGGTTCCCGACCGAATGACCGGCCCCAGGTACCACGACTACGCCGTGCCTGGGGTCGACGGAAGGAAGCCACATCATGCCTGATGGACCTGCGGAATTAACTGACGCACCAGCGGACATGTCCCCCACACCCACGGAACCACGCGAAGCGCCCGCGCACGGACACGCGCTGTCCAGACGCTGGGCACTGCGGCTCGGTGCGGCCGGTACGGCCGCGGTCGCCGTTGGGGTAGGGCGGAACATCCTTGTGCCTTCGCTCCAGCAGCGAGGACTGCTCAGCAGCAACGGGGTGCTCGATGCCGCGTCGATCGCCCTGGCCGACCAGCTCTACACCGAGGTCTTCCCGACCAGCCCGCTCATCCTGAACCCGTTCACCGACCCGATGCCGGTTCTCCAGGCGGCAAGGCCGTTGTCCCCGGCTCAGGTGGCGGCG
>DASUJK010000421.1:0-6497 GCA_036279295.1 Pseudonocardiaceae bacterium
AACGAACAACTGCTGCTCGATCACATCCGGAACAATGGGCCGTGCAGCCGCGCCGAACTCGCTCGGGTGTCCGGCCTGTCCAAGTCGACCGTGTCGATAGCCATGGCCAACGTGGAACGCGCCGGACTGGTCCGGGAGGCCGGCCACCGACGGGGTGCGCCTGGGCGCGCCGCGCGCCTTTACGAGGTCACGCCGGAGGCCGGGTACGTACTGGCACTCGATGTCGGGCGCCAGTTCCTGCGGGGTGCGCTGGCCGACCTCACCGGGACCGTCGTGGCGCGGGAGACAGTCCGATCCCGTGCGACATATGGACGCCGACGAGTGTCCGAACTGATCGGACTCGCCGACATCCTGACCGCTCGGGTCGGTATCAGCAGAGCTGAGGTCACCCAGACCGTCGTGGGCTGCCCCGGGGTGTACGACCGGCACGCGGACACCATACGACTCACCGGTGGCCTGACCGGCTGGGACCAGCCAGGACTGCCGGCGCGACTACGCGACGCGTTCGGCAGCTCGCTCATGGTGGAGAACGATGTGGACGCTGCCGCGCTGGCCGAACAGGCCCATGGTCACGGACGGCACGCGTCGAGCTTCGCGTTCGTCACCGTGGGTACCGGAATCGGGATGGGACTGGTGCTGGACGGCAGGTTGCACCGCGGCGCGCACGGCATCGCGGGTGAGATCGCGTTCCTGCCGTTCACAGTGGACGGCAAGCCTGACGGGCTGGAACGCAGGGGCAGCCTGGAGACGGCTGTCTCCGCGGCGGCCGTGACCAGAGCGGCCCGGGCTGCTGGCATGCGTGGCCCGGTGTCCGCCCGCCGGGTCTTCGCGGCCGCGGCCCGGGGTGACGACCGGGCGATTCGAGTGGTGGCCGAGGAGACGACGCTGGTGGCCAAGGCCATCTGTGCCGTGATCACCGTCGTCGACCCGGAGTTGGTGGTGCTGGGCGGCGGGATCGGCCAGGCACCCGGGTTCGCCGACGCCGTGGACGTCGAACTGGCCGCGCTGGCGCCGTTGCGGCCGAACGTGTTGGTGAGCGCGCTGGGTGAGGACGCCGTGGTGGACGGCTGTGTCGCGGCGGGTGTCGAGCGCGCGTGGGAGGCGCTCACGGTCCGGTTCGCCAGCCAGGAGCCGTTCGCGCGACCAGGTCACGAGTTCCGTTCCGCACCGTTCCGAGGTGGTCTGGTCCAGGCCGCTATTGGTTCAGACCAGTAGCGGAACTGGTATGTCCCGTGGGTGCCCGGCCGGCCATCCGCGCGTACATCCGGCCGGGGCTGGGTACCGACGGCGGCGTCAGGAAGCCGGGCAGCATGGGCAGATCCACCACGAACGGTTGCAGCCGCTCATAGAGTTCGGCCGCGTCGGCAGGGCGTTTTTCCGGTTCCTTTTCCAGTAGCTGAAGAACGAGACCGTCCAGTTCGGCCGGCACGCCCGGCACCGAGGGTGGCTGTTCTTTCACCTGTTTGTCGAATACCACGTACGCGGTTGGTCCGGTGAACAGCTGTCGACCGGTCAGCATTTCGTGCAACACGCAGCCCAGCGCGTAGAGGTCGCTGCGCGGTTCCGCGATGCCACTGCGGATCTGCTCCGGTGCCATGTAGGCAGGTGTACCGACGATCTGGCCCGCCCTGGTGAACTGGAGGACGTCGGACTCGCGCAGCACGGCCAGTCCGAAGTCGAGCACCTTCACACTGCCGTCCGGGCACAGCATCAGGTTGGTCGGCTTGAGATCCCGGTGGCAGATGGACAGCGAGTGAGCCGCGGACAGGACGGCGGAGGCCTGCGCCGCGATCGTCGCCGCCCACGGCACCGGTACCGGCCCGTGCTCACTGACCAGGTCGGCCACGGTGACGCCGTCGATGAACTGCATCACCTGGTACAGCCTGCGCTCGAACATGCCGAAGTCGTAGAGCACCGGAGCGCCCGGATGCTCCAGCTTGGCCAGGATGCGGGCCTCGCGGACGAATCGACGCTCCAACTCGTCGTCCTGGCCACCGGGCAGGTGCAGGAACTTCACCGCGACCCTGCGGTCCAGGTGCCGGTCGTGGCCGCCGTGCACCGCGGCCATGCCACCCTGGCCGAGCGGCAGCTCGTCGAGCTCGTATCGGTCGGCGATGAGCATCCAGCCTCCCAGGTGGGACGGCCGCTACTCCGCCGGTCGCAGGTGACCGGCGACGAGACCGTCGAAGCCAAGCCGCACCAGCGTCTCACTCGCGGACGTCGCGGCGCGCACGGCGTCGGCCAGAGCCACCAGTTCGCGGAACGCGGCGCCGTACCTGCGCTGCTCGGCCAACGGCAGCCTGGGCACCCGCATGCGGCGCACGTCGACGCGACTGGAGTTGGTGTGCGCTGCCGGCTCGGCGGCCCGCAGCGAGCCGGCCAGGAAGTCCGGGTCGAGCCTGTCCGGATCCATGCGGTAGCGGGTCAGGTAGGGGCCGAGCACGGCATCACCGCTGGTCAGCACTCTGGCCGCGCCGAGCACCGACGCCACCACGTCACCGACGGCGACCTGGACCAGACCGGGTTCGTCGGTGGTCCGGCCGGACGGTGGCCGGTTCGCCGCGAGGTCGTCCGACGTGAGCACGGGTACGTCACCGGTGTCCGTGGCCATCCTGGCCGGCCCGTGCCGCACGGTGAGCAGGCCGGCCCGGACCAACTCGCCGATGGTGGTCACTGGCAGCGCCTGGCGCTGGGCGGGCACGTCGAACTCGGGTGGCTTGATACCGATCGACTGGAGTGAGCGGGTCGCCGCCCGCAGGTCGCGGACCAGTTCGTCACCGGTGCTGGTGGCCCGGCGCCGGGTGGGGCTCAGGTCGACGTCGTCGTCCAGCAGATCGATGATGCGGGTTGCCTCGTCGGGGTTCTTCAGGTGTTTGCGCCAGGCCGGGGCCACCGTGGTGAGGTCGTCGTGCGCGGACATCAGGAGCAGGTGCGACGGCGGCCGGTCGCCCGGCTCGGGCTTGCGGAGCAGCCACAGGTCAGGGCCGCCTGATGCCAACGAAACGATCGCCCGGAGCGCGCCGGCGCGCAGCAGGTTGCCCCGGATCCGTTTGCCTGGCCTGCGACCGGCGGCGGCGGCCGGCATCAGGACGGCGACCAGCCCGCCCGGTCTGGTGTGGGCGAGACAGTGCTGCGCCCAGGCCAGTTCCGGCTCGCCGCGCGGCGGCAGGCCGTACTCCCAGCGTGGGTCACCGGTCAGTTCCTGGTAGCCCCAGGCGCGCTCGTTGAACGGTGGGTCGCAGACGACGGCGTCGGCCAGTTCGTCCGGGAAGCCGTCGGCGCGCAGCGCGTCGCCGGTGGTGACGGTCGACTTCTCGCTGGCCAGTTCCAGTCGGGTGGCGGCGATCGCGGCGGCCGTGTCGTTCAGTTCCTGACCGAGCCGGGTGGTGCCGGGCGGCGCGGCGAGCAGCAGTGTGCCCAGGCCACAGGCCGGGTCCAGCACGGAACCCTGCTGTGGCACGACCAGATCGACCATGAGCGCCGCGATGTCGGACGGGGTGGTGAACAGGCGGCGGGAGTGGGCTTCCTGGTAGCGGGCACACAGGAACTCGAAGGCGTCCCTCGGGCCGCGTTCCTCGGCCAGCTCGGTGATCAGTGTGACGAGTTCGGGGTCGGCGAGAGGTGCGCTTGTGCTGCCGCACAGCAGTTCGCCTGCCGAGGCCACCAGTTCGCCGAGGCGCAGGTCGTCGCCCGCCGCGCGCAGCCGCTGCCAGGTTCGGTCGGCGAGGGAGACCTGGAAGGTCTTTCCGTTGCGCCGCAGCCAGTCCTCGACCTCACGCAGCGAGAACAGCGGGCTGGACGCGGTGCCACCGACCGGCTGGGGGAAGTCGTCGTGCCGGCGGCGCCAGTTGCTCACAGCGGCACGGCCCACGTCCACCAGCCGGGCGATGTCACCCGCGTTGACCGTGGCGTCCTGACTCATAACGGACACCATAGTTCACACTGTTCTCCAGATCCACCGGGTCGATGCTTGTGAACTCAGTCAACCACTGATTTACTGAGGGTCATGGCCACCAAGCACGGGCTAGCGCTGCGCTACGCCGCAGGTTCGGACGTCGGCGAAGCCAGATCACACAACGAGGACTCGGCGTTCGCCAGCCCCCGCCTGCTCGCGGTGGCCGACGGCATGGGCGGCCACGCGCACGGCGAGGTGGCGAGCGCCGTGGTGATCGGCGTGCTCGCCGAACTGGACGACCGGCTGCGGACCGCAAGGCCGGGCGAGGTCGACCCGCCCGCGGCGCTCGCGGCCGTGGTGGCCAGGGCGCTGCGCAGGCTGACGGAGTTGGCGGCCCAGGACTTCGACCTGACGCTGATGGGCAGCACGCTCACCGCGCTGCTGTGGGACGGCACCGGATTCGGGCTGGCACACGTCGGCGACTCAAGGGGGTACCTGCTGCGGGAGGGTGTGCTGCACCAGATCACCAAGGACCACACGCTGGTGCAGAGCCTGGTCGACGACGGCAGGATCACCGAGGCCGAGGCCGCGCTGCATCCGCGCAGGTCGATGGTCACGCGGGCGCTGCAGGCGGGCGGCTCCGCCGAACCGGACCTGACGCCGCTACCCGCCCAGGTCGGCGACCGGTTGCTGCTCTGCTCGGACGGTGTGACGTGTGTGGTCGGACCGGACAGGCTCCGGGACACGCTCGGCACGGCAACGTCACCTGAGGCGGCGGTACGCAAGCTGATCGAGGAGGCCATTCAGTTGGACAGCCCGGACAACATCAGCTGCGTGGTGGCCGATGTCGTGGTGGGGCCGATTGAGGGAGACGTGCAGATCGTGGGATCGGCGGCTGAGCAGCCGGAGTTGTCGGAGTTACCGGTCAAGCCGCAGCCCAGTCGGCTGGCGAGGTGGGCGCGGCATTTGCGGCCGTACTAGCCGAGATCGGCGGCCGCCCGACCGCCGTGATCGTTTGGTGCCGTTGGTGTCGTTTGTGCGGTGGGTGGCGGTTTCTGGTTTGGGGTCGACCTGCCCGCTCCCTCGCCGTGAGGGTTCGACGCCGGGTGTCTGGCCTCAAGTGCCGGCCTGTGCGAGGAAGCGAAGGCAGACCAACCCCCAACCTCAAAGCCGCACCCCACGCGGCTTCGCCGACTCAACCAACACCCAGCCCACGTCCGCCCACTCCCCCTCACCGCGCAACATGGCAACTCCCGACGTCTTCAACTCGACAGCCGAGCCGCTGACCTCACCAACGAACTCACTGAGCCCGGGATTGTGCCCGATCAGCAACGCCGTGGTCGCGTCCGCGGGCAGCCCGCGCACCACGCCCAACAAGTCACGCACGGACGCCGCATAGATCTTCGGGTCGAAGCGGAATGCCGGTGTGGCAGCGAGTTCCGCTGCCACCAGCCGCCATGTCTGGAGGGCCCGCAGCGCGGGCGAGCACACCACGGCATCAATGGCCGGCACGTGTGTACGCAACCATCGGCCCGCAGCCGGCGCGTCTCGTTCGCCGCGTGCCGACAGCGGTCGGTCGGCATCGTCCGCACCTTCCGGATACGCAGATTTCCCGTGCCGCAACAGGACCAGCGTGCGTGTCGTCATGCGGCATCCGCCCTTCTCAGGATCACGCCCTCGTCGGCGCGCAACGTCATGGTCGAGCCGACCGACTCACCGGCCCGGTCGGGCAGCGTGCCGATCAGCACCACACCGGGGTCCACCGACACAGCGTGCGGCCGATCCCCAAGATTCAGAGCGATCAGGAACTCGCCACGCCGATACGCCAACACGCCGGCCGAGGCACGTACCGGTGAGTACGGCCCGACGGACAGCGCAGGCGAGGCCCGCCGCAACGCGATCAACGACCTGTACAGCGTCAGCATCGACTCCGGTGCGCCGTCCTGGTCGGCGACGCAGCCGGCACCAGCAGGCATCGGCAGCCACGGGCGCACGTCCGGCGGGCAGAAGCCGTTGTGCACGGCCGGTGTCCAGCGCATCGGCGAGCGTTCGGGATCTCGGCCGACTCCGATGCCGGGCACCTGCCGCGCGAACGGGTCCATCGCCTGCTCGTCGGGCACCGGCACGTCGGTCATCCCGATCTCGTCGCCGTAGTAGATGATCGGCGTGCCGCGCAGGGTGAGCAGCAGCATCGCCGCGACCCTGGCCTGCGCCGCACCGAGCCGGGTGGCGACCCGGCGGCGGTCGTGGTTGCCGAGCACCCAGTTGGGCCAGGCGTGCGCCGGCAGCGCGGCCTCGTAGCGGTCGATCAGCGCGCCGATGTCCTCGGCCCGGTACGGCACCGAGATGAGGTGCGTGTTGGACGGCATGTGTACGCCGTCGCCGCGCTCACCGTAGTAGTGCGCCAGCCGCTCGACGGGCAGGTACATCTCGGCGAGCAGCAGCCCGTCGCCTGCCGGCCGCAGCTCGTCCACCACCGCCCGCAGCCCGATCAGCACGTCCAGCACCTCGGGCCGGTCGGTCGTGTACACGGGCAGCAGCTCGTCGTACGGCGGCAGGCCCCCGTGGTAGTCCGGGTTCGGCGGGTTGTCCCGCAACCGGT
>DASUJK010000422.1:0-26016 GCA_036279295.1 Pseudonocardiaceae bacterium
GTAGAACACGTAGGCGCTCATCAGTGACGCGACCAGGAACGCGCCGAGATAACCGGCCGAGTGCCCGGCCGCTGTCCCGTTGGTGTCGAACACCAGGCCGGGGCCGCGCTTGATGTGGAACGCCAGCACGATGATCAGCAGCGTCACACCGAGCAGTTCCACGAACACGCCGAAGTTGTTGATCTTCGCCATGACCTTGACGCCGACCATGTTGATGATCGTGGTGAACACGACCAGCCCGAGCGCCAGCACGATGGCGTTGCGCGCACCGTCCGGCGTGGACGTCACGCCGGCATCGGCGGGGCCGCCGATCACCTCGAACGCCTGCGACACCTGCGGCAGGATCACCTGGTAGGCCACTGCCACCGCGGCCGCCGTGACGATCGCGCCGATGCTCATGATCCAGCCGGCCATCCAGGACGTGGACGGCCGCGCGATCTGCTTGGACCACTGGTAGACCGAACCGGCCAGTGGATACTGGCCCGCCACCTCGGCGAAGCACAGGGCCACGGCGAGCTGGCCGATGAACACCAGCGGCCACGTCCAGATGAAGGCCGGACCGCCGGAGCCGAAGCCGAAGAAGAACAGCTGGAACACGCCGGTCATGATCGAGATGTAGCTGAAGCCGGCTGCGAAACTGGAGAACGAGCCGAGCGATCGCTCCAACTCCTGCCGGTAGCCGAACTTCTCCAGGTCGGTGCTGTCGGACGAGACGGACGGATCGAGTGCGGTCATGGCGACGTCCTGGGGTCAGGAGGGGGTGACCGGCGAGCGGGCGAACCACCGCTGTTCGACCGGCTTGTGGTTGCGGTAGACGTGCTTGGCCTCGAAGTACTCGTGCGGGCCGGACGGTCCCAGCTCGCGGCCGATGCCCGATCGCTTGAACCCGCCCCATTCGGCGCCCGGCAGGTAGGGCCCGAAGTCGTTGATCCACACCGTGCCGTGCCGCAGCCCGGCGGCCACCCGCTCGCCGCGCGCCACGTCCTGCGTCCACACCGCGCCGGCCAGGCCGAAGTCCGTGTCGTTGCCCAGCGCGACTCCTTCCGCCTCATCGGTGAACCGCTCCGCGGTGACGATCGGGCCGAACGTCTCGTCCCGCACCACGGTCATGTCCCGCGTGCAGTCGGCGAACACCGTTGGCCGGTAGAAGAAGCCGCGTGCCAGCGCCGGGTCGTCCGGTCGGCAGCCACCGGCCAGCAGCCGGGCGCCCTGCTCGACGCCGAGGCGGCCGCAGTGTTCCACTTTGGACAGTTGGGCGGCGGACACCAGCGGTCCGCTCTCGGTGTCCGCGTCCAGGCCGTTGCCCAGCCGGATCGCGTCGGCACGCCGGGCCAGCTCGGTGACGAAGTCCTCGTACACCGAGTCCTGGACCAGCAGCCGGGTCCCGGCCGAACACACCTGGCCGGAGTGCAGGAACGGCGGGGTGCTCGGCCAGCGGGGCGCCGGCAGCCGGGCCGGTGCCCCGCACCAGGTTGGCGACGCCGGCCGACAGGCCTGCCTCGGCCAGGAGTTCGAACAGTTTGATCGTGGTCAGCGGCGTGACCTCGCTCGGCTTGACCACGATCGTGTTGCCGGCGGCCAGCGCGGGCCCGATCTGCCAGCTGGCTTGCAGCAGCGGGTAGTTCCACGGCGTGATCAGCCCGCACACGCCGATCCGGCTCTCCAGCAGCGTCTTGCCGGTGTCCAGCGTCTCGGTGCGCGTGATGTCCTCGGTGTCCCTGGCCAACGGGTCCGCGACCCGGAGCGGCACGTCGTCCCGCGCGCCAGCCGTCGCGTCCTGCCATGTCCCGTTGATGAACATCTGGACACCTCCGGCGTGCGGCAGGAATGGCTAGTCTGACGGACGCGGTTGCGTTGTCGCAATAGGCGAATAGTGTTGCGCTATGAGCAACAACGTGGACGGGCCGGCCGCGCTGGTCCAGTCCGTGGATCGGGCGATCGCAGTCCTGGAACTGCTGGCCGGCCAGGGCGAGTCCGGCATCACCGAGATCGCGGGCCAACTCGGTGTGCACAAGTCGACGGCATCCCGGCTGGTCAGTGTGCTGGAGGGGCGTGGCCTGGTCGAACAGCTCGGCCAGCGCGGCAAGTACGTGATCGGCTTCGGCATGGTCCGGCTGGCCGGCGCCGCGATCGCGCGGATGGACCTGGCCAGCATCGGCCAGGGGATCTGCCAGGCGCTCGCCGACCGGCTCGGCGAGACCGTGAACATCGCCGTGCTGGACGACGACGTGGCCATCAACGTCACCCAGGCCCGCGGCGGCGCTGCGATCTCGGCGCAGAACTGGATCGGCCAGCGCACCCCGCTGCACGCCACCTCCAGCGGCAAGGTGCTGCTCGCGCACGCCGACGCCGGGCACCGCGCCCGGATCCTCGGCGCGCCGCTGGCCGCCTACACCCGCAACACCGTGACCGACCCGGTGGCGCTGGCCGCCGAGCTGGACCTGGTGCCGGCCAACGGATACGCGACCACGTTCGAGGAGTTGGAACTCGGCCTGCACGCGGTCGCGGTCCCAGTTGGTACGGCACCGATGGCCGCGATCAGCGCGTCCGGTCCTGCGTTCCGGTTGCCGAGGCGGCGGGTGCCGGAGATCGTGGGTGAGTTGAAGGCGGCGGCCACCGAGCTGTCCAGCCTGTTGGGCTGGTCCGTCCGGGCCTCTTGACAGCTCATCCCGGCGCGGCGCATGTTGCACCAGGCAGAACTCA
Organism: Pseudonocardiaceae bacterium; assembly: GCA_036279295.1. GTDB lineage: Bacteria > Actinomycetota > Actinomycetes > Mycobacteriales > Pseudonocardiaceae > DATEPR01. The sequence goes on from DASUJK010000422.1 coordinate 2,704, forward strand.
TCTCCCCATGCGCAACACCGGGAGGGTTCGATGTCGGTAGTACCTCGGGTGGTCGTCATCGGCGCCGGCATCGTCGGCTGCGCCATGGCCGACGAGTTGACCGAGCGGGGCTGGACCGACGTCACCGTGGTGGACCAGGGGCCGCTGTTCGGCACCGGCGGCTCGTCGTCGCACGCGCCCGGCCTGGTCTTCCAGACCACGGCGAACAAGACGATGACCGAGTTCGCGCGCTACACGGTGGCCAAGTACAGCTCGCTCACGCTGGACGGCGAGTGGTGCTTCCGGCAGGTCGGTGGCCTCGAAGTGGCGACCACCCCGGAGCGCTGGCGTGACTTGAAACGCCGGCACGGCTGGGCGACCTCCTGGGGCGTGACCAGCCACCTGCGCTCACCGGAGGAGTGCGCCGCGCTGCACCCGCTGCTCGACCCGGCGACGCTGCTCGGCGGTTTCCACATCCCGAGCGACGGGCTGGCCAAGCCGCTGCGGGCGGCCGAGGCCCAGGCCAGGCGAGCGCTGACCAGGGGAGCGCGGTTCCTGGGCGGCCAGCGGGTGACCGGCATCGAACGTGTGGCCGGCAGGGTGACCGGTGTCCGCACGACCACCGACCGGTTCCCGGCCGACGTCGTACTCAGCTGCGCCGGCATGTGGGGACCGGTGCTCGGCGACATGGTCGATCTCGTCGTGCCGCTGGTGCCGATGGCCCACCAGTACGCCAGAACCACGCCGCTGCCGGCACTGGCCGGGCGGAACACCGAGCAAGCCGAGGCGAGCCTGCCGATCCTCCGCCACCAGAGCGCCGACCTGTACTTCCGTGAGCACGTGGACCGGCTCGGCGTCGGTGCCTACGGCCACGGTCCGATGCCGGTCGCGGCGGGCGAGATCGACGCGTCCGAATGGCCGTTCACGCCGGAGGACTTCGAACCGTCGTGGGCCGATGCCGTCGCACTGCTGCCGGCGCTGGCCGACGCGAAGGTGGACGACGGCATCAACGGCTTGTTCTCGTTCACCCCGGACGGCAGCCCACTGCTCGGTGAGCATCCCGACCTGCGTGGCTTCTGGGTCGCCGAGGCGGTGTGGATCACCCACTCGGCCGGCGTGGCACGGGCCGTGGCCGAGTGGCTGGTGGACGGCCAGCCGCGACTCGACCTGCACTCGTGCGACCTGAACCGGTTCGAGACGCCGCAACTCGCGCCGGACTACGTGCTCACCCGAAGTTGTCGCAGTTTTGTCGAGGTCTACGACATCCTGCATCCGCTGGACCCGATCGTGGCGCCGCGTGGCCTGCGGACCAGCCCGTGGCACGACCGGCAGGTCGGACTGGGTGGCCATTTCCTGGAGGCGGCGGGCTGGGAGCGCCCACACTGGTACGAGGCCAACGCGAACCTGCCCGAGGTGGCCGCCGTGCCGGCGCGGGACGAGTGGACGGCGCGGCACTGGTCGCCGATCGCGGGCGCCGAGGCGCTGGTCGCCCGCAGCAGGGTCGCGATGTTCGACATGACCCCGCTCAAGCGGCTGGAGGTCACCGGTCCGGGCGCGTTGCCGTTGCTGCAACGGCTGACGACGAACCAGTTGGCACGCAAGCCGGGTGCTGTGGTGTACACGTTGCTGCTCAATCCGGATGGCGGTGTGCGCAGTGACCTGACCGTGGCGCGACTGGCCGCGGATCGGTTCCAGGTCGGCGTGAACGGCAGTCTGGACCTGGAGTGGTTGCGGACCAACCTGCTCGGCGACGGCAGCGTGCAGGTCCGGGACGCCACCCCGGGTACGTGCTGTATCGGCCTGTGGGGGCCGTTGGCGAGGGATGTGCTGCAACCGTTGACCCGGCAGGACTTCTCGCCGGCCATGCGGTACTTCACCAGTCGCCAGGCCTACATCGGCTGCATCCCGGTCACCGCACTGCGACTGTCCTATGTGGGCGAACTGGGCTGGGAGCTGTACACCACGGCTGAGCTGGGTCGGGCGCTGTGGGACACGCTGTGGGAGGCTGGGCAGCGGTACGGGATCATCGCCGCCGGGCGCAGTGCGTTCAACTCGATGCGGCTGGAGAAGGGCTACCGGTCGTGGGGCGTGGACATGACCACCGAACACGACCCGTACGAGGCCGGTGTCGGTTTCGCGGTGCGGATGGACAAGGGCGATTTCGTCGGCCGGGATGCGCTGGTCGGCCAGTCGGTGGAGACCGTGACCCGCAAGCTGACCTGCCTGACCACTGCTGACGCCGTACTCGGCGGTGAACCGGTGTACTCCACGGCGGGCCCGGTCGGCTACGTGACCAGCGCCGCCTACGGCTACACCGTCGGCACGCACATCGCCTACGCGTGGCTGCCGGCCGGCATCGCGGTGTCGGGCACGGACGTGTGGATCGACTACTTCGGTGCGCGGGTGCCGGCCAGGGTCGCCGGGGAACCGCTGTTCGACCCCGGGATGACCAGGCTGCGTGGGTGAGGAGTCGGCCATGTCCTACGACGTGATCGTGATCGGGTTGGGCGGGATGGGCAGCGCCGCCGCGTACCGGCTCGCCGAGCGCGGGCAGCGGGTACTGGGCATCGACCGGTATCCGCCGGTGCACGACCAGGGCTCCAGCCACGGTGGCTCACGGATCACCAGGCAGGCCTACTTCGAGGACCCGGCCTACGTGCCACTGCTGCTGCGCGCCGAGGAGTTGTGGCGCGAGGTCGAGGCCAGGTCGGGTCGGACGGTCGTGCACTACACCGGCGGCCTGATGATCGGCCGGCCGGGTAGCCGCACGGTGGCCGGCAGCCTGGCCAGCGCCCGACAGTGGGGGCTGGACCACGAACTGCTGGACGCCGACGCGGTGCACGCCCGGTTCCCCACCTTCACCCTCGCCGATGACGAGATCGCCCTGTACGAGGGCAAAGCCGGCTTCGTGGTGCCGGAGGCGAGTGTCGCCGCGCACCTGCGGTTGGCGGCCGAGGCCGGTGCCGAACTGCACTATTCGGAACTGGTCACCACCTGGGAGGCCGTGGCCGGCGGGGTGCGCGTACGCACCGCGGAAGGTGTGTACACGGCCGAGCGGCTGGTGCTGTGTCCTGGCGCGTGGGCGCCGGAACTGCTCGCGGATCTCGGTATCCCGTTCGCCATCGAGCGGCAGGTGCAGTACTGGTTCACGCCCGGTGGCCCGGTCGGGCCGTTCCTGCAGGACCGGCACCCGATCTACGTGTGGGACCCCGAGGACGGCCGCCAGTTCTACGGTTTCCCGGCCACCGACGATGACCCGGCGGCCGGCGTGAAGGTGGCGTTCTTCCGGGGTGGCCGGATCTGTACCCCGTCGACCATCGACCGCACCGTCGACCCGGCCGAGATCGACGCGATGGTTTCCTATACGACCGGCCGACTCCCGGAGCTGGCCGGCACCTGCTGTAGGGCTGTGACCTGCATGTACACCAACACACCCGACGAGCACTTCGTGATCGCGCGACACCCGGCGCACGAGCGGGTCGTCGTGGCGTGCGGCTTCTCCGGGCACGGGTTCAAGTTCGTGCCGGTCGTCGGTGAGATCGTCGCCGACCTGAGCGTCGACGGGCAGACCCGGCATCCGATCGAACTGTTCGACCCGACCCGGTTCGTCACGTCGAGCGTGGGAGACCGGTTGTGACCGCCAGCCTGCTGCGCACCCTGCCCGGCCGGTACTACACCGATGCCGACGTGTTCGCCGCCGAGCAGGAGCGGATCTTCGAGACGATGTGGTGCTGCGCGGTCCGGTCCGCCGATGTGGCCGTGCCGGGTGACTTCCGGACCGTGCAGGTCGGCCGGGAGAGCGTGCTGGTCACCAGGTCGCGCGACGGTGTGCTGCGGGCGTTCCTGAACGTGTGCCGGCACCGTGGCGCGCGGGTGTGCACGGAGGAGGCCGGCTCGGTCCGGCGTACGTTCCGCTGCCCGTACCACGCGTGGACCTACGGCCTGGACGGCACGCTGGTCGCGGCGCCCAACCTGGTGTCGATGCCGGACATCGACCGGGTGGAGTACGGGTTGCGGCCGGTGCACCTGCGGGAATGGCTGGGTTACGCGTGGCTCAACCTGGCCGACGAGCCGCCGTCGTTCCAGGACACGGTGATCGCGGCGGCCACCGAGCGCCTTGGCTCACCGGACGCGATCGGGCGCTACCAGGTCGACACACTGGCCGTCGGCAGGCGGATCCGGTACGAGGTGCGGGCGAACTGGAAGCTGATTGTCGAGAACTTCATGGAGTGCTACCACTGCGCGACCATTCATCCCGAGCTGACCAGTGTGCTGCCGGAGTTCGCGAAGGGTTACGCGGCCCAGTACTACGTCGGCCACGGCGCTGAGTTCGCGTCCGGCGTCGAGGGGTTCACGGTCGACGGCAGCGCGGGTTTCGACCGGCTGGCCACGTTGACGCCGGACCAGGACCGTCGGTACTACGCGATCACCGTGCGGCCGCAGGTGTTCGTGAACCTGGTGCCCGACCATGTGATCCTGCACCGGATGTTCCCCGCCGCGGTGGACCACACCGTTGTCGAGTGCGACTGGCTGTACGCGCCGGACGTGGCGGCGGGCGCCGACGTGTCCCACTCGGTGGAGCTGTTCCACCGGGTCAACCTCCAGGACTTCGCGGCCTGCGAACGCTGCCAGCCCGCGATGTCCTCGCGGGCCTACCAGGACGGGGGAGTGCTGGTCCCGTCCGAGCACCACATCGGCGCGTTCCACGACTGGGTGCGCGGCAAGCTCGGCGAGTGAAACATCGCCGCAACATCACGGCATTACGGTCGCACACATGACGACCAAGAAGGAAGCCGCCGACGCCGTTGTCGCCGCGAAGACCCGGCTGCGCGTGACGTGGGCACAACTGGCCGACGTGATCGACGCGCCACTCGCGTGGACAACGGCGGCGCTGCTCGGCCAACACCCGCTGAGCAAGGCACAGGCCGACGCCGTGGCCGGCGTGCTGGAGATCGGACCGGACGTGGTCGCCGCACTGTGCGCGCAACCGATGCGCGGTGCGCTGGCCGACCCGGTGCCGACCGACCCGACGATCTACCGGTTCTACGAGGTACTCCAGGTCTACGGCCCGACGATCAAGGAACTGATCCACGAGCAGTTCGGCGACGGCATCATGAGCGCGATCAACTTCAAGCTCGACGTGACCCGGCGCGAGGACCCGGGCGGCGAGCGGGTTGTCGTCACGCTGGACGGCAAGTTCCTCAAATACCAATGGGGCTAGTCGTCGCCCGATGAGACCGATGATTCATCGCATACAGTTTACGGCCGTCGCCAGGAACGCTTGCGGAAGACCCCGCAGGGGGCAGGCTGTCGGACCACCGCCTGCGAATGCCGTCCAACCCGCGCTTGCAACGGATTTGACGTCACGGCCGTGGGGTCAGCCGTTCGTGCCGAACAGCGCGGCCAGTTCAGCGGGCGGCACTTCGGCGAGTTGGGCGTACGTGCACGACGCCGGTTCGCGGTCCGGGCGGAACCGCGACAGCCGGGCTGTGTGGCGGAACCGGCCGGCCAGCAGGTGTTCGTAGCGCACCTCGGCGACCAGTTCCGGCCGCAGCGGCTCCCAGGACAGGTCCTTCGTGGCGTTCCACCGGCTCAGCGCGCCGGGCATCCGACCGTCCGCGTTGGCCTGCGCGTCGGCCCAGGACCGCCACGGGTGGCCCTCCAGCGCGTTCTCCCGCAGCGGCGCCAGGTCGGTCATCAGCTGGGCTCGCAGCGCGGCAGCGAAACTGCTGGCCACGCCGACGTGGTGCAGCGTGCCCTGCTCGTCGAACAGGCCCAGCAGCAGCGAGCCGACCGTCTCGCCGTCCTTGTGCAGCCGGTAGCCGGCCACGACGCAGTCCGCGGTGCGCTCGTGCTTCACCTTCCACATCACGCGCTTGTCCTGCTGGTACGGCTGGTCGGCCGGCTTGGCCATGACACCGTCGAACCCGGCGCCCTCGAACCGGGTGAACCAGTCCTCGGCCACGTCGGGATCGTCGGTCAGCGGGGTGAGGTGCACCCTGGCCAGCGCCCCGTCGACAACACCTTCCAGCAGTTGGCGCCGGGTGCTGAACGGCTCACCGGTCAGATCCCGGTCGCCCAGGGCGAGCAGGTCGAACGCCACGAAACTGGCCGGTGTCTCGGCGGCCAGCTTGCGCACCCGGGACGCGGCCGGGTGCAGGCGCAGTTGCAGCGTGTCGAAGTCCAGGCCGTCGCCGGTGACCACGACGATCTCGCCGTCCACGACGCACCTGGGTGGCAACGCGGCCTTCAACAGGTCGACGAGTTCGGGAAAGTACCTGGTCAGCGGCCGGTCGTTGCGGGAGCCGAGCTCCACTTCGTCACCGTCCCGGAACACGATGCACCGGAACCCGTCCCACTTCGGCTCGAACGTCAGTCCGGCGGCACGCGGGACCTCGTGCACGGCCTTGGCCAGCATCGGCCGCACCGGCGGCATCACGGGCAGTTCCACCCTCACGACGATAGGCCGTCCGGGCGATCAGCACCCGCCAATGGCCGACGTGGTCATCGGGAGAGTGCTGATCGGGCGGGCGTCGACTGTTCGTCGGCGATCTTCCGGCGTACCGTCGGTGACCAGGGGTGATCGCGGCAGGCCGGCGGAGGTGACGTGCGATGCGTGCGATGTGGAAGGGTGCCGTGTCCTTCGGGCTCGTCTCGATTCCGATCCAGCTGTACTCGGCCACCGAGAACAAGAACGTCAGCCTGCACCAGGTGCACGAGAGCGACGGCGCCCGCATCCAGTACCGGCGCTTCTGCTCGGCGGAGGACAAGGAGGTCCCGTACGCCGAGATCGCCAAGGGCTACGAACTGGACGACGGCCAGATGGTGATCCTGACCAGCGGCGACCTCGCCGATCTGCCACTGTCCACGTCCCGCACGATCGACGTGCTGGAGTTCGTGGACCTGGAGGCGATCGACCCGATCTACTTCGACCGCACCTACTACCTTGAGCCGCAGAAGGCGGCCGTCAAGGCGTACGTGCTGCTGCGCGACGCGCTGCACAAGTCCGGGCACGTGGCGATCGCCAAGGTCGCGCTCCGGCAACGCGAGTCGCTCGCGCTGCTGCGGGTGTACTCCGACGTGCTGGTGCTGACCACGATGCTCTGGCCGGACGAGGTGCGGCCCGTCGAGTTCGATTTCCTGAAAGAGGATTCGCCGCAGGTTCGATCGAAGGAACTGACGATGGCCGGTTCGCTCATCGACTCGCTGACCGAGCCGGTGTTCGAGCCGGACAAGTTCCAGGACGGCTACCGGCAGGCACTGGAAGCCGTGATCGAGGCGAAAGCAGCGGGCGAGGACACGACAACGGTGGCGAAGAAGCCGAAGGAGAAGCGCGAAGCGGCACCCGATCTGGTGGATGTGTTGCAGGCCAGCGTGGACGCCGCGAAACGCAACCGGACAACCGGGAAACGGTCCACGGCGAAGAAGGACTGACAGTCCGATATGGACTCCCGGCGTCCCACGACGTGGACCCGGGAACATCCGGCCGCGTACGGGCATTGCTCTGGGGTAGGACACCGTCGAGCAGGAGGCTGGCATGCCCGAATCAACGCCGTTGCACCTGGCTGTCGCGTTGGACGGGGCTGGTTGGCACCCGGCAGCATGGCGCGAGCCGGCCGCCGAGCCCGCCGCGCTGTTTACCGCCGGTTACTGGACGGACCTGGTGCGGGAAGCCGAGCGCGGGCTGCTGGACTTCGTCACCATCGAGGACTCACTGGCGATGCAGTCCACCCACCGGGACCGTCCGGACGACCGGACCGACCAGGTGCGCGGCCGGTTGGACGCGGTACTCGTCGCCGCGCGGGTGGCGCCGGTGACCCGGCACGTCGGTCTGGTGCCGTCGGTCGTGGTGCCGCACACCGAGCCGTTCCACACGTCCAAGGCGATCGCGTCGCTGGACTACGTCAGCGGCGGCCGGGCCGGGGTGCGGTTGTCGGCGGCCGCGTGGCCGCACGAGACCCGGCACTTCGGCAGGCGTGAGTTCGCAGGCGGTGACCAGTCGGCGAGGTTCGTCGAGACCGCCGACTACGTCGAGGTCATGCGCAGGCTGTGGGACAGCTGGGAGGACGACGCCGAGATCCGCGATGTCGCCACCGGCCGGTTCGTGGACACGGAGAAGCTGCACTACATCGACTTCGAAGGCGAGTGGTTCAACGTCAAGGGTCCGTCGATCACGCCACGGTCACCGCAGGGCCAACCGCTGGTGGCGGTGCTCGCGCACGTCGCCGGTCCCATTCGCCTTGCCGCCCGGTCCGCCGACATCGTGTTCGTGACCCCGCACGACGAACAGCAGGTCAGCGCGCTGCACGACCAGGTCCGCACCGAGCAGGCCGGTGCGGACCGGGCCGACGAGCCGCTGCACATGTTCGGCGATCTGGTGGTGTTCCTCGATGCCGACGCCAAGACGGCGGCCGCTCGGCTGGCCCGCCTGGACGAACGGGCGGGGGAGCAGTACCGCTCCGACGCGCGGATCTTCGCCGGCACGCCGTCCCAACTGGCTGATCTGCTGCTGGAGTGGCAGCGCCTCGGCCTGGCCGGTTTCCGGTTGCGTCCCGGCGCGTTGCCGCACGACCTGCACGCCATCACCCAGGCCCTGGTGCCCGAGCTGCACAGGCGGATTGCTTTCCGGGAGCACTACGCGGCCGACACCCTGCGTGGCCTGCTCGGCATGTCCCGACCCGCCAACCGCTACACTGAGGCAGGCCGGCACGGTTAGCTCTCCGGCCGGATCACGTTTGCGGCCCCGGGAAAACGGCTACCCCGTCGGTGTGCGGCAGCAGTCTCTCGACCAGCAGACCCCGCGGCAACGGCGTGACCTCCGGCGCGTCGCGACTGAACTCGCCCGCTACTGGGACACCATTGAGGACCGCGTGCCGGCACCCGTGCTGCGTATCCTCGTCACACTGCCGTGGCTGCTGCGTCGGTTGCCCGTGCCGTTCTGGGTGCCGGCCGGTTTCCTGATCGCCCGCCGGATCCGCGCCCGCCGCCGCTCGAAGGCCGTCACCGTGAGTGATGATGATCGGGTGCCGAAGCGGAACGCGATTCGGCCGGGATCTCGTTGACACCACGCTATTATTGGCTGGCACCTCGGAATCGGGTCGAGAAGGGCGTGGTCATGACCGACCTGCAACCCAACGCCGCGGAACCTTCGGGTCCGCAGGGTGTTCCCGGGCGGCTGAGCGTGAGCACCCAGCAGACCGGCGACAATGAGTTACTGTCCGTGTCCGGAGAAGTCGACCTGAGCACTGCGTCCGGGCTTCGTGACGCCATCGCGAAGAGTCTCGCGGCCGCGCCGGCGGTGCTGGTCGTGGACATGACTGCCGTGACGTTCATGGGTTCGGCCGGGCTGACCGTCCTGGTCGAGGCTCAGCAGCGCAGCGCCCCGGACACCAAGTTGCGGATCGCCGTCGCCCATCGGGCCGTGTTGCGGTCGATCAACATCACCGGGCTCGATCGCTACCTAGCCGTGTATCCCACCGTCGAGCAGGCTCTGGTCGCCAGCTGAGTGGGCACCGTGCTGCTCGGCCGGCTGGTCGGCAGCCGTGTCGAGCCCGGCGATCGCCAGGACCACGGCGTCGTAGATCGGTGTGTCCGTGTCCGGGATCTCGTCAGCCGGCACAGAGCTCATGTCGTTCGCCTTCCACGGTGATCCAGCAACGATGTTGCGCACGAATACCCGGAACCGACGCTGTGCAAACGCCGATCTGGCTTCGGGTCAAGCGACTGACCATTCCATCCGCACGGTGGTGCCGTGGTCGTCGCTGTTGACGCTCGCCGCGTCGGCCAGTCCCTGGATCAGCAGCAGGCCGCGGCCGTGCAGGCGGAACCGATTCTGCGCATCGGGTGCCTCGGCCGGCAACCAGCTCCCGAAGTCGGTGATGGTGACCGTCGCCTGGCGACTGTCGGCGCAGTAGACCGCGTGCAGGTCGAAGACACCGCCCGACACTCCCCGGTAGGCGTGCGTCACCACGTTCGCCATCGCTTCGTGCACGGCCAATGTCAACGCCTGCACACGCTCGGTGACCATGCCGATGTTGGTTGCCCAGTTGGTCAGCAACTGCCGCAATGCCGGCAGCCGATCCGCTTGGGCCGGCACCCCCACGCGGTGCAGGTCGGCGACCAGCGCCCCGGAGTCGTCTTCGCCCGGTGGGGAAGGCATCGCTCTCCCCTTCCCCGTCCTTGGTCAACAGGCAGAGTAGACCACGGATCACGATGCCCAACCCCTGGAGCATGTACTTATGGCAGGAGCTGAATACCCGGCTGTCATGCTGTTCAACCACGGCCGCACCGACGATTAGTGTGTGTCCACACAGACCGAGAATTTGTCGAGGAGGCTTGAGTGGTTGCCGATGCGGCTAGCACCCATCGCTTGACGGAACTACTGCGGGCGAACACGGACAGTTTGCTCGACAAGTGGGTGCGGGCGGCGGCTCCTACCGTGCGGGGCAGGCTGACCGAAGCCGAACTGGAGCGTGCGGTCCGCGACATCTTCGCCTCGATCCAGCCGGTGCTGACCGACGACGGCACCGACCTGGGCAGGGAGGAATACGCCGAGGTCAAGGCGCTGCTCGAAGACTTCTCCCGGGCCCGCGCCCGGCAGGGGTTCACCCCGTCCGAGACCGCCGTCGTGGTGTTCGCCCTCAAGCGGGTCGTGTTCGAGCTGACCGAGCAGGAGACCGACCCCGAGGTGTTCCGCCAGGTCATGGCGTTCTCCGGGTTGCTGGACGCACTCGGCCTGTGGACGTTCGAGACCTACTCCCGCAGCCGCGAGGAGATCATCAAGGAGCAGTCCGAGCAGCTGCTGGAACTCACCACACCCGTGGTGAAGCTGTGGGAGGGCGTGCTGGCGGTGCCGCTGGTCGGGACGCTGGACTCGGCCAGGACCCAGGTCGTGATGGAGAAGCTGCTCGAATCGCTGGTGGAGACCGGTTCCGAGCACGCGATCATCGACATCACCGGGGTGCTCGCCGTGGACACCCAGGTGGCACAGCATCTGCTCAAGACTGTCGTCGCCGCACAGCTGATGGGTGCCGAGTGCACCATCTCGGGTATTCGGCCGCAGATCGCCCAGACCATCGTGGCACTGGGTATCGACTTCGGTGACATCACGACGAAGGCGTCCCTGGCCGATGCCCTTCGGCATGCGCTGCGACGCGAGGGCGTGCGGGTCGTGCGGAGCGGGGACGGGAGGGCTCGCTGATGGAGCGGGTGCCGATCCTGAAGATCGGTGACGTCCTCCTGGTCTCCATCCAGATCGATCTGCAGGACCAGGGTGTGTTGGCGCTGCAGGAGGATCTGGCCGAGCGGATCAGTGTCACCGGTGTCCACGGTGTGATCATCGACATCTCCGCGGTCGAGATCGTCGACTCCTTCATCGGCCGGATGTTCACCACGATCGCGTCGATCTCCCGGCTGTTCGACGCCGACACCGTCGTGGTCGGCATGCGTCCCGCGGTGGCGATCACGCTGGTGGAACTGGGCATGACGCTGGGCGACGTGCGGACCGCGCTGAACCTGGAGAAGGGCATGGCGATCCTGGCGGCCCTGGGACGGCAGCGTGGGCACGGCGACCTCGACGAGGGCTCCGACGATGACCTGCTGGACGAACATGACATGTCGGACGAGCATGATGAGTCGGACCAGGCAGTGCGGTGACCCTCCGCCAGGAGATGGCACAGGAGCAGCCGATCGGCTCGGACGACGACGTGGTCCGCGTCCGCCAACTGGTGCGGACCTTCGCGCAGCAGGTGAAACTGTCACTCGTGGATCAGACGAAACTGGTCACCGCCACCAGCGAACTCGCCCGCAACACCCTGACCTACGGCGGCGGTGGCACCGCCGTGGTCGAGATCGTCAACGACGGTCGGCGGTCCGGCGTGCGGGCCGCGTTCCGCGACGAGGGACCGGGCATTCCGGACGTCGCCATGGCCCTGACCGACGGCTGGACCACCGGCAAGGGCCTCGGCCTCGGCCTCAGTGGAGCCCGCCGCCTGGTGGACCAGTTCGAACTGGACAGCGAAGTGGGTCGCGGTACCAGTGTCACCGTGGTCAAGTGGACACGATGACACAGTCAGCATGCCTGCCGATCGCGGAGGACGTCGCCTGGATCCACGTCGAGGAGCCGTCCGCGGTGGGCCGGGCCCGGCGGGTCGCGATGGCACTCGCCAACCAGCTCGGGTTCTCCGACACGCGCGGCGCCGAGATCGGTGTCGCCGTGACCGAGATCGGCACGAACCTGCGCGCGCATGCCCAGGAGGGCGTCGTGTTGGTCCGCTCGATCCGAGCCAGCACGGAAGCCGCCGTCGAGATCGTCGCCATGGACACCGGCCCTGGGATCGCGAATCTCGACCTGCTGCGCCGTGACGGCCAATCCACAGCCGGCACACTGGGGATCGGACTCGGCGCGGTCGAGCGGCTGGCCGACTCCTTCCACATCGCCTCCCGGCCGGACGCCGGCACCGTGTTGGCGGCGCGGTTCCATCCAGGACGCAAGCCGCTCACGCAGATCGGGCCGGACGTGGCGGCCGGGATCACCAGGGTGATCCGGGGTGAGGAGGAGTGCGGGGACGCCTACGGTGTCCGGCGCGGGGACGGCAGGCTGTCGCTGATGATGTGCGACGGCTCAGGGCACGGACCACTGGCCGCATCGGCGGCCCAGGCAGCGGTGCGTGTGTTCTGCGCACAGGACACCGCCGCCACCCCGGATGACGTCGTCGGCATGATCCACGCCGCGCTGCGCGGCAGCCGGGGCGGTGCGGTCGCGGTGGCGGACATCGACGTGCGTGCCGGGCGGATCCGCTTCGCGGGTCTTGGCAACATCGCGGCGGCGATCCTCGGGCCGGGCAGCAAGCACGGGATGATCTCGGTACCCGGCGTTGCCGGTCACCAGGCCCGCACGATCCGGGCCTACGAGTACGACCTGCCGGCCGACGCGGTGGTCGTGCTGCACTCGGACGGACTCACCGAACGGTGGACCACCGTCGTCGACCATGATCTGCTGGCCGGCACGCCGGTCCTGATCGCCGCCACACTGCTGCGGGACGCCGGCACCCGATCCGACGACGCCTGTGTCCTCGTCGGCAAGCCGTCCACCATCCGGGCGGGCGGTCATGAGTTCCGTTGAGGACCGCGACGAACTGCTGCGATTGACCATCACCGGTGAACAGGACGTGTTCCTGGTCCGGCAGCGTGGCCGGGAGGTGGCCACCGCCGTGGGTCTGCACAGTCAGGACCAGGTTCGGGTCGCGACGGTGCTCAGCGATCTGGGGCGGGACCTGGTCCGCGATCCGATCAACACCCGGGTGGTGTTCCGCATGACGGCCACCCCGGTGCCCGCCCTGGTGATCGAGCTGAGCTGGCGTGGGGCCGCCGCCCCGGAGACGCGGGTCGGGGCCAGTTGGCACACCGCGGGCCGGCTGATGACCGAGGTACGGACGAGCCACGAGGCAGGCCGGCACGGCATCGTGCTGGTGAAGAATCTGCCGGATGGTGTGCTGGCCGGCAACCAGGCACGGCTGGAGCAGGCCCGGCAGCACCTGACGAAGCTGGGCCGCAGCAGTGCGCTGGACGAGCTGCGTGCCCAGAACCAGGAACTGCTGGACACCCTGGACGAGCTGGAGCACAAGCAGGCCGAACTGGTACTGCTCAACGACGAACTGGCCGAAACCAACCAGGGCGTGCTGGCCCTGTACAAGGAACTGGGTGACGAACTCGAACAGACCAACCGCGGTGTGGTGGCGCTGTACGCGGAACTGGACGAGAAATCCACCCAGCTCCGGGAGGCCAGCGAAGCCAAGACGCGGTTCTGGTCGAACATCAGCCACGAACTGCGGACACCCATCAACTCGGTGATCGGGCTCGGCCGCCTGCTGTCGGCGGGTGGCGAGCGGCTGACCGAGGACCAACGCCGTCAGATCAGCCTGATCACGGAATCGGGCACGACGTTGCTGGCACTGGTCAACGAGTTGCTGGACACCGCGAAGGCGGAGTCTGGACTGCTCGAACCCCTGTTGACGCCGATCGATCTCGGCGTCCTGTTCATCCAACTGCGGGGCACCCTTCGACCCGTCGTGCCCAGCGCCGACGTCGAGCTGGTCATCGACGAACCACCGCAGTTGCCGCCGCTGATGACCGACGAGGTCATGCTGGGCCGGATCTTGCGCAATCTGCTGAGCAACAGCCTGAAGTTCACCGAGCACGGGCAGGTGCGGCTGTTCGTCACGCCCGACCCGGAGCGGCAGCGCCTGGACTTCGTGGTGACCGACACCGGCATCGGCATCCCGGCCGACGAGCAGATCAAGGTGTTCGAGGAGTTCCATCAGGTGCCCAACGAGTTGCAGGCACGCAGCGCCGGCACCGGACTTGGTCTGCCCTATGCCAGGCGGCTGGCCGAGATCCTCGGCGGCGAGCTGACGCTGGAGAGCGCGGTTGGCCGTGGCACGACGGTGACACTGCGCCTGCCGGCCACCTATCTGGACACCAGTTCGACGCCGGTCCTCGACGCTGTGCTGCTGGTGGACGACGATGCGGATTTCCGCGCGGTCGTCAGGGGCATGATCCAGGACCTGGCCAGGACGGTCACCGAAGCGGGCGACGGTCGCACCGCCCTGGACGCCATCACCGAACGCCGGCCGGACCTGATCCTGCTCGACCTGACGATGCCGACGATGGGCGGTGTCGACGTGCTGGGGATCCTGCGGCGCGATCCGACGCTGCGGCACATCCCGGTCGTCGTGATCACGGCCGCCAGCGTGGCAGGCCTGGAGCTGACCGGACCGCGCCTGCGGGCCGCGGTACTGAGCAAGTCCCAGGTCTCGCCGGAGTCGATCCGGCACGCCGTCGCGCGAGCGCTCGCCGCGGCGCCGCTGCCCGATCAGTGGGACGACGAGGACAATGGTCCAGGCCGGACGGTGGCGCCTTGAGGACGGTGGTCGGATGAGCTCGCCTGCTGTACAGGGATTCGAGCCGGCGCGGATTCTCGTCGTCGACGACAACGAGGCCAGCCGGTACATCACGGCGAGTTGGCTGCGGCGCGGTGGTCACGTCGTCACCGAGGTCGCCACGGGGCAGGGCGCTCTGGCCATTGTGGACGAGCGGCAGATCGACGTCGTGATGCTGGACGTGCACCTGCCGGACATGAGCGGCTACGAGGTCTGCGAACGCATCAAGGGCGATCCACGCACCGCCGCACTGCCGGTCATCCACATCTCGGCGACCTCGATCGAACCGCAGGACAGGGCCAGGGGCCTGAGCGGTGGCGCCGACGGCTACCTGATCGAGCCGGTCGACCCGGCCCTGCTGCTCGCCACGGTCGAGGCGACGTTGCGCTACTACCGTGCGCGGGCCATGGCCGAACGGCTGGCCCGCAGGCTCACCTCGCTCACCAGGGCCACCCTGACGATCAACTCGACGCGGGATCTTCGCTCGCTGTCCCGGTCGGCGGCGGAAGGCACCGCCCGGATTCTGGAGACCACGGCCACGGCGTTGGTGCCCGCGTCGGACGGCCGACTGCACATCGGCCGAACGGCAGGCCCGGATGGCGAGTTCGAGCTGCGGACCGAACCGTCCGAACTGCTCGACCGTCTGGCCATGACGGTGCTGGGCGGGGGACTCGGTGCCCGGGTCACCCAGGTCGACGACCCGGGCTGGCCGACCGACGGGCCGGTGACCGTGGTGGTGGTGCGGGTCAAGGCGGCCCGACCGCCGATCTGCCTCATGGTGCCGGCGAGCGCGGCCGACACGGCGGAGGACCGCAATCTCCTGCTGCAGTGGGGCAATGCGACGGCACTGGCCGCCGACGGCCTGCGGGCCTTCACCGAGGAACACGATCTGGCCCTGATCCTGCAACGCAGCCTGCTGCCGTCCCGGGTGCCCGAGGTACCGGAACTGCCGATCGCCGTGCGGTACGTGCCTGCGGCCTCCAACAACGAGATCGGCGGGGACTTCTACGAGGTCACCGAGTTGGACGGGCGACTGCTGATCGCGGTGGGCGACGTGACCGGCCATTCGATCGAGGCCGCCACGATCATGGGTGAGGTACGCCATGCGATGCGCGCCTACGCGGTGGAGGGGCACGGTCTGGTGGCGATCCTGGACCGGCTCGACGCGATGCTGCGGCGCTTCCATCCACTCGGGTTCACCACACTGTGCCTGCTCCTGGTCGACCTGGCCGCGGGCGTGCTCACCGTGGCCAACGCGGGCCACCCGCCGCCGCTGATCGCCGACCGGGACGGCAGCAGGTATCTCGATGTGGGCGGGCCGCTGCTCGGCGTCGGGTTGGACCGGCCGGCCGCCGTGGCGGTGCCGTTCCCGTCGGGCACCACGGTCGTCCTGGTCACCGACGGACTGCTCGAAGGCCGGTACACCGATCTGGTCGACAGCATGGCCATCCTGCGCGACATGGTGTCCCACGACCAGGACCTGGAAGAACTGTGTGATCTGCTGCTGGACCGCCTTGGTCACGGCCAGCGGGACGACATCGCCTTGTTGGCGCTACGCAGGGTCTGACCCGGGCGGGCGCAGCCAGACCGTGCCCGCGTCCAGGTCGACCCGGGTCAGCGGTGGGGCGCCTTCCTCGTCGTCGTCGCGCATCAGCATCTTGGCGTGCAACTCGTCCCGGTCGATGCGCTGGCCGGGCTCGGTGATTCCGCTGAACACGTCGAGCGCGGCCGCGCTGACCGGCATCCCGGTGCGCCGGCGCCACGGCACCCAACTGTGCCCTGCGAACCACAGCCCGAGCCGCTCCAGCGCGACGAGCGCCACCAGGAGCACGGCAAGGCCGGGGAACGACAGCGCGAACAGGGCACCCATGCTGGCTCAACGTCAGCCGGGTGTGCCCGGTTCCGGCTGGTTCACCAGTTGGGTGCCGACTGGCCGTCCTCCAGTTGCACCCGCAGGGACTTGAGCACGCCCGCGATCATGGCGTAGTTGCCGACCAGCATGCACAGTTCGATCAGCTGCTGGTCGTCGTAGTGCTCCCGCAGGGCCGACCACGTCATGTCGTCCAGGTCGTGGTCGCGGACGAGCTGGTCAGCCGCGCGGACCAGCAGCGCGGTGTGCTCGTCCGGCGCGGCCGGCCGCTCGGCGCCCGCCGCTTCGATCACCGTCGCCGGCATCCCGATGCCGGTGGCGATCCGGACGTGCTGTACCCACTCGTACTCGGCCCGGCACAGGTACGCCGTCCGCAGGATCAGGGTCTCCCGCACCTGTTCGGGCAGGCCCGACCGACGCAGCAGCCTGCCTGCGAACCGGCTGAACGCGTCGTACAGCCTGGTGTGCCGCACCAGCGTGGTGAAGATGTGCATCTCGCTGCCGCCCTGGTCGAGCAGGCGTTGCTGGTCCTCGGTGCGCTCGGCGGCGGGCAGCGGTGGAATCCGGGCGTCGGTCATGGTGAGCCTTCCTGTGGTGACGGATACGACTTGCTGCCGGCGCTGGCCCCGGCATCCACCGGGAACACCGTGCCGGTGACCCAGCGGGCCTCGTCGCTGAGCAGGAACCGGACCGCGTGCCCGACGTCCCAGCCGGTGCCCTCGATGCCGAGCAGGGACCGCTTCCGGCGTGCCTCCCTGAGCTCCGGCGACATGCCCCGGCCGGCCACCATCGGCGTGTACACCATGCCCGGCGCGACGCAGTTGACCCGGATGCCGGCCGGGCCGTGGTGTGCCGCCATCGCCTTGGTCATGCCGATGACGGCGGCTTTCGACGTCGGGTAGAGCAGCGACGGTGTGCCGCCGCGCAGCCCGGCCACCGACGACATGTTGACGATCGCACCGGAGCCCGCGGCCAGCATGTGCGGGATGCAGAACTTGCTCATCAGCATCATCGACTTCACGTTCACCGCCATGGCCATGTCCCACGCGTCCGGGTCGACCTCCACCGCGGTGCCCGGTGGGCCACCGATACCGACGTTGTTGACCAGCCCGTGGACACCGCCGAACCGGGCCACGACCTGCGCCACCGCCTCGGCGCACGACGCCGTGTCGGCCACGTCGGCAGCCACCACGAACGAGGTGCCACCCTCGGCGGCGATCAGCTCGTGGGTGGCCTGTGCCCACTCCGGTTTCCGGTCCACCAGCGCGACCCGGGCACCGGCCCTGGCCAGCAGCACGGCGGCCGCCCGGCCGTTGCCGATGCCATCGCCCCGCGAGCCCGCACCGGACACCACGACGACCCGTCCGTCGAACGACGCTGTCATGACCAGCAACCTATGGTCGACTTCGGCATGGGCGCATCGGCCATCCGACCGATCAGGTCCCGAATTCGGCCCGCACCCCGAGCAGCCGCACCGGCCGACCCAGCTCGAACCACTCCAGCACCGCCAGCGCCGCCCGCTCGATGTCGGCCGCGCCGCTGGTCGGCTCGGCGAGCGTCATGCTCCTGGTCCTGGTGATGAACGGCGCGAACCGCACCTTGACGCCGATCCGCAGCGCGGGTCGACCTTCGATCACCACGTCGTCGGCCACGCGATTGGCCAGCTTCGCGACCTCGGCGGCGATCGCGGTCGGGTCGGTGAGGTTGGCCTGGAACGTGATCTCCCGGCTGCGCGACTTCGCCACCCATGGCGTGGCGGTGACCTCGGTGTCACCGGCGCCGAGCGCCAGATCGCGGTACCACGGCCCCATCCTCGGCCCGAACCGTGCGGCCAGGTCGGCGGGATCGGTCCGGGCCAGGTCGGCGACCGTGGTGATGCCCTCGTCGGCCAGTTTCGCCGATGTCCTGCTGCCGATGCCCCACAGCGCGACGGTCGGCCGGTCGGCCATCACGGCCACCCAGTTGTGCCTGGTCAACCGGTAGACGCCGGCCGGTTTGGCGAACCCGGTGGCGATCTTGGCACGTAGTTTGTTGTCGCCGATGCCGACCGAGCTGGCCAGGCCGGTCTCGTCGGCGATCGCGCGGCGGACGTCATCGGCCAGCGCCTCGGGGTCGTCGGTGTGCGCGCCGAGGAACGCCTCGTCCCAGCCGAGCACCTCCACCACCACGGGCAGCTCACGCAGCGTGGCCATCACCCGTTCGGAGACGGCTTCGTAGGCGGGTGCGTCGGAGGGCAGGAACACCGCGTCCGGGCAGCGTTTGGCCGCCGTGCGCAGCGGCATCCCGGAGTGCACGCCGAACTCGCGGGCCGGGTAGGACGCCGTGGCGACAACACCGCGCTGGGTGGGATCGCCCTTGCCACCGACCACGACGGGCTTGCCGCGCAGCTCGGGGCGCCGCGCGACCTCGACGGCCGCGATGAACTCGTCCAGGTCGACGTGCAGGACCCAGTCCACGGTGGACATGGCTTCCAGTATTCGCCAGTGGCGGCCGGAATGCCGCCTGCCCGGCTGCTGTGGCACGCTGCGAGTCGGTGGAACCAGTGGAGGTGCGTATGCGGGCGGTCCAGATCACCCGGTTCGGTGGTCCCGAGGTGTTGGAGCTCGTGGACATCCCGGAGCCGGAGCGCATCCCTGGCCACACCCTCGTGCGCGTCGAGCGCGCCGGCATCAACTATGCGGACACCCACCAGATCGAGGACAGCTACCTGACCCCGACCACGCTGCCGCTGGTCCCGGGAGCCGAGATCGTCGGCACGGCGGAGGACGGCAGGCGCGTCGTCGCGCTACCACCCACGGCCGGTGGTTACGCCGAGGTCGTGTCGGCGCCGGACAGCATGGTGTTCGACATCCCGGACGGCATCAGCGGTGCCCAGACCCTCGCGTTGATCCTCCAGGGTGTGACGGCGTGGCACCTGCTGGGCATGTCGACCCGCCTGGCGGCCGGTGAGACGGTCGTCGTGCACGCGGCGGCCGGTGGGGTCGGCTCGCTGGCCGTGCCGTTGGCCAAGGTGCTGGGTGCCGGCCGGGTCATCGCCACCGCGTCCACGCCGGAGAAGCGCGACCTGGCGATCCAGCTGGGTGCCGACGTCACCGTCGACCCGGCCGCCGAGGGCTTGAGTGAACGGCTGATCGAAGCCAATGACGGCCACCGGGTGAACGTCGTGCTGGAGATGGTCGGCGGATCGGTGTTCATGGAGTCGCTGCGGGCACTGGCCCCGTTCGGCCGGCTGGCCACGTTCGGCAACGCATCGCGTGAGCAGACACCACCGGTGGACCCCAATCGGCTGATGGCCGGCTCCCGCACGGTGGCCGGATTCTGGCTCGGCCACTGCTTCCGCAACCCGGAGCTGATCAGCGGCCCACTGGCCGAGCTGGCATCCCTGGTCGCGGCCGGCAGCATCACCCCGGTGATCGGCGGCGAGTACGCGATGTCCGACGTGCGGCAGGCGCATGAGGACATGCTGGCCCGCCGCACGGTCGGCAAACTGGTGCTCGACCCCAGCCGGTAGGTCACGCCGCGTCGTGGAACACCAGGCCCAACGTGTGCCGCTGGCCCGACCGGATCGCCGACACGCCGTGCCGAACCGGGGCCGCTGACCAACCCCGGGCGGAGCGGACCGGGCGGTCCCGCGTGGTGAACACCAGGCCGTGGCCCTGCGGGATGAGCGTGGCCGTGCCTCGGGACTGGGCCCGCGGCCGCTGCTCAAGCAACAGGAACTCACCGCCTGTGTGGTCCACGCCGGGGTCGTTCAGGTTGATCACCACCTGCAACGGGAAAACCTTGTCCCCGTACAGATCCCGATGCAGTGCGTTCCAGTCGCCTTCCTGGTAGCGCAACAGGATCGGCGTCGGCTTGGTCTGACCCGCCTCGTGGCACACGTCCAGCCACTCGGCCAACGTGTCCGGCCACTCCGCGGCCCTGCCCAACCGCGAGTACCACTCCCTGGCGATCGGCAGCAGTCTCGGGTACAGCTCCTCACGCAGCCGCCCGACCGACGTCGGGAACGGCGCCGCGAAGTACCGGTACTGGCCCTCGCCGAACCGGTACCGGCCCATGTCCACAGTGGATCGGAACAGCTCGACATCGTCGTACAGAGCGGCGATCGATGCGCACTCGGCCGGCGTCAACAACTGGGGGAGCGCGGCACAGCCGTAGGAGTCCAACTCCGCGCCGACACCGGCCCAGTCGGCACCGGCCACTCGCGCAGCGAACTTGTCCGTCATGCCGCCTCCAACCTCAGCAGGATCTCCTTCGCCGCCGCGCCACCCGCGTAACCGCCGAACGAGCCGTCCGACCGCACCACCCGGTGGCAGGGCACCACCACCGGCACCGGGTTCATCGCACACGCGGTGCCGACCGCTCGCACCGCCCTCGGGCTCCCAGCCGCCGACGCCACCTGGGAGTAGCTTTCCGTGTGCCCGTAAGCGATCTGCGGTAGATGCGCCAACACCGCCAGCCGGAAACCACGGGCCAGCCGCAGGTCCAGCGGCACCTCGAACTCGGTGCGCAGGCCCGCGAAGTACTCGTCCAGCTGCCGACCGACGGCGTCCAGCCGGGCCGGTGACCGCAGGATGCGCGGGCTCACCGTGTCGGCCAGCTGTGCCAGGACCGTGTCGTGGCCCTGCACGGGAAACGCGACCCGGACCAGGCCCTCGTCGGTCGCGGCCAACAGCAGTTCGCCGACCGGGGTGTCGATGGTGCGGTAGGCGATGTCCAACAGGCCGGCGGCGGCCGCCGCGGCACTGAGCCTGGCGTGCAGCCTCGCGTTCGCCTCTTCGTCCACAATGGGCAGTTCATCGAAGATCATGGTGTACCTCCTGGGTACGTGGCACGCAGGGTCTTCATCCCGTCATGCGCCGCCCTGCGTGCGGCATCGGTGGTTCCGCCGGTGATCTCGGCGATCTCCCGGTAGGGCAGCCCGGCCAGGTAGTGGTAGGCGACCGCGGCCCGCTGCTTCGGTGGCAGCGCGGCCAACGCCGTCCACAGGTCGCCGTCCCAGTCCTCCGGCCGGCCCGACGTGCTGCCCCGGTCGGGCACGCTGGCCACGGCGACCGGCCGGCGAGCCGTCGCCCTGGTCACGTCGATGGCCTTGCGGTGCGCGATGGTGACCAGCCACGCCTCGACATTGGCGTCCGCCGGCAGTGCCGGATACGCCTTGAGCGCGGCCAGGAACGTCTCCGACCAGGCGTCCTCGGCGTCCACCGGGCCGAGCACCGCCCGGCACACGCGCAGCACCGTCGGCCCGTGCTCGGCCACGATCTGCTCGAACGGTTTCATACCCGGTAGACGCCCCGGCCGCGCGGAACGTGAGATCGGCTGCTCAGAACAGCCTCCCGGCAGCGACCTCGGCCGGCTCCTCCAGCTCCAGCAGGTACCGCTTGCGGTCCAGACCGCCCGCGTAGCCGGTGAGGCTGCCGTCGGCGCCGACCACCCGGTGGCACGGCACGATGATGCTGATCGGGTTGCGGCCGTTCGCCGACCCGACCGCCTGCGCCAGCCCTGGATCGCCGAGTGACCTGGCCAGGTCGCCGTAGCTGCGGGTCTCGCCGTACGGAATGGTGGTCAACAGCGCCCACACCCGCTGCTGGAAGTCGTTGCCGACCGGCGCCAGCGGCAGGTCGAACTCGGTCCTGGTGCCGGCGAAGTACTCGTCCAGCTGCCGAGCCACCTCGGTGAAACCGGTGTCGGTGTGCACGCCGATCGCGTCCCGCGCCGGTGCCCGCAGATGCCTCGCGAAGTACAGTCCGGTGATGGCGCCCTCCGCCGCGACGACGGTCAGGTCACCCACCGGCGATTCGATCACAGTGTGCGTGGCGTTCATCGTGTCCAGCATCCTCTCCTCCTCGGTTCACGGCTGGTAGACGTGCCGGCGACCGAAAACGTGAGATGAATCGGGTGGTAGCGTCGATATCGCGCCTGAACAGGGATGGCGCCGTGGTGCGGGTGTGTGGTGAAGGTGGTGTGGTGTGGTGGTAGCGGGCAAGGTTGTCCGGTTCGACGAGTTCCGCGGATACGGCTTTGTCGCCCCGAACACGGGTGGCGAGGACGTCTTCCTGCATGTGAACGATCTCCAGTTCGACAAGCGACTGCTCGGTGCCGGTGCGCTGGTGGAGTTCGACGTCGAGGAGGGCGACCGGGGGCTGAAGGCCTCGCACGTCCGGATGATCAGCAAGGGCGGCGACCGGGTGACCACGGCGCCGAGGCCGGAGTCCAGGGCGGCGGCGGATGACGACGGACTGTGCGATGTCCTGTCGGTGAAGGAGTTCCTGGAAGAGGTCACCGAGACACTGTTGGACGCGGCGCCGACGATCACCGGTGAGCAGGTCGTGCACATCAGGCAGCGCATGGCGCAGCTGGCGCACACGCACGGGTGGGTGGAGTCATGACACTCCCTGTGTCAACCTCAGGCGGCAATCTGTTCGGCGGCGAGCCGGACGGCGTTGCCATGTCGACTCGGGTCGTAGGGTGTTCGATCGACCCAGCATCGCCAGATCACCCGTATCCAGGCACGGGCCAGGACAC
>DASUJK010000423.1:0-3366 GCA_036279295.1 Pseudonocardiaceae bacterium
CCATGGCCCGGACGGCGGTCGTGGACCACCCCCGCCTGCGCGGGGAAGACCCCTGGCCGCGTGTGACACGACGGCGGATCGCGGGACCACCCCCGCCTGCGCGGGGAAGACCCGCTGACCGGCAAGCCGCGCACCGATGCCACGGGACCACCCCCGCCTGCGCGGGGAAGACTCGCGTCAGGTCCGATCGGTGTTACCCGGGTCGGGACCACCCCCGCCTGCGCGGGGAAGACTGGTACTGGTCGGCGATTACGCCGCGAACACGGGGACCACCCCCGCCTGCGCGGGGAAGACGCGGGTGGTGTTGCCCCGCAGACGAGTGCTGAAGGACCACCCCCGCCTGCGCGGGGAAGACTTACCTGGTGATTGGCCGACAGTACCTCGTCCGGGACCACCCCCGCCTGCGCGGGGAAGACCCGATCTGGTCCAGCTCTCGACCTGGTCGGCGAGGACCACCCCCGCCTGCGCGGGGAAGACTCTCCGTTCTCGTCCGTGATGGTGTAGGGGATGGGACCACCCCCGCCTGCGCGGGGAAGACGGAACCTTTCGGACCCTAGCGAGTCAAAAGCGGGGACCACCCCCGCCTGCGCGGGGAAGACACCGTCATACACGACGGTGGCTACTGGCAGCTGGGACCACCCCCGCCTGCGCGGGGAAGACCCATTTACAGCATCGAAAGCCCTGCGCTGGACAGGGACCACCCCCGCCTGCGCGGGGAAGACTGATCAAGGGCAACCTGCTGGCGGGTGGGGACCACCCCCGCCTGCGCGGGGAAGACACTTGCTGACCAGGGAGTCTAGGGGAGGTCGCCTCGGTTTTCATTCACTTTGGTGTCGGACACATAGCAGTGGACCCCTGCGGGGGGGTCTGTCCAAGTTGATGCGTCGGTGAGTCTGTGGGTTCTCGCCGGATGCCGATGATGATCATGGAATTTGCCCGACTGGCGCGGCGGTGCGCCTCGCGTGCATGAGGTGGCCTGCACTTCCAGTATCACTTGAATTCTGCCCGAACGGGATCGGTTTCGATAGACGTGCCGACCAGGCGCGCTTGGTTGCGTATTCGAGTCGCAAGAATTTGTCATGAACTTACTTTGTTTGGCGCGGACTTAGTGACCGGATGGCATAGTTCTTCGTCCGGCGTCAAGTGGTTGTTGTAAGCAGTGGAATGCGGCTATGCATCTCCGCACTAAGTGGTGTCGCGGTCAACTCGTCGCCTCTTGGCTGACCATGTGCGTTCGTCTCGGTACGATGGTGATATGCAGTCAAGACTGGTCTGTAAGTGCTCGCCGGAGCGGAAGACGAGACAGGCAGGTCAACTCCCGGCCACCGATCGGGTCCCAGCGGTCCACTGTCGACTGCGTTGTGATCTGAGCCCACCCAAACAACTGTTCGCCGATGGACTGTTGCACATCGCCTGATGGGGAGTGCCATCACGTGGGTCGACTGGTCGCGAGGGTGGCAGCAGGTGAGCGCTGTGCACCTACCGATTAGGGCAACACGATTGCGTGAACCGTCATTGACATTGGCCTGGGGATTCGTCATGCTCGTACAGCGGTCAGAGACCGTTTCGAACCTTCGGATCAAGCCGAGTGTGACGCACTATTTCCAATCGTGCGCACTAGGCCACTATGCGAATCCTCCGTCGGACAGCGTAGTGGACCGGCCTCCGACCAGCCAAAACGGCTGGTCGGAGGGGGTGTGTGGGCGGTGGTCTCGCCTGTCGGACCGACGTCCGGCAGACGGGATCTCGGTGCTCATGACAACCTTCCACCCTCTTCGGCGATCTACCTCGTATGACGACCGAGGAGGCTGACGCGCTCGGTGAGGACTACCCGGCGTTCGTGCAACGCCGGGCCGGGCCACTGCGTCGCACCGCATACCCGCGCTGGCAAAGACGTTGCAGCACTGGCGGCGCGTGCGGCGGGCGGACAGTCCCGACGCCTACGTCCACCGATCACCCACGGCACGGCCGACGGCCAGCCCTCGCTCATCCTGACCGCGGGTCCGGCCGAGCAGGGGGCCAGCAGGAGACGTGGTCCCAATGTGATCGCCACCTACGGCGTGACCAGGGTGTCGCTGGCGGACGTCAAAGTTGGCAGGTTCTGAGCCGGCGCGGCGGGCCACAGTGACGTCGGGATGTCACCGCGAGGCACGCGCCACCGGTAGGTCGTGGTCTCGCCGAGGCTCGTCGACCGCACCGGCAGCGAAGTCGTCGTGTTGATCCAGACCGTGTCCGACCCGTCGTGCGGCAGTGCGACGACGAGCCGGTACGCGTGCTGACGTCGATGACGTCGATGACGTCGATGCCCGGCCTGCTGACCGACGACATGTTCGCCCGCAACTCCTGTGGCACCTCGTTCGCCGGGTTCTCGGTCCCATGGCTGCCGGTGCTGCCAGGACGGCTCGTGTACACGTCCTGCACCGCGCCCGCCTTGCTGGTCAACAGCA
This sequence comes from Pseudonocardiaceae bacterium, assembly GCA_036279295.1. GTDB lineage: Bacteria > Actinomycetota > Actinomycetes > Mycobacteriales > Pseudonocardiaceae > DATEPR01. Next base: position 2,448 of record DASUJK010000423.1, read on the forward strand.
TCTCGGTCGCCCGATGCGCCGGATCGACGTAGTACAGCGTCCGGCCCTGCCTGTGGTCGACGGTCACGGCGTACGGCGATGTCGTGTCCCCGATCGCGGCGATGGCAGCCACCGCGATCGCCTGCGCCGAAGGCACTGCGGACGGCACCGTCGACGGCACGTTCGCTGTCGACCCGGCCATCAGCACGACCACGGCCCCGCCGACGTACTGCCGCCACCTGGTGCGGGAGGGCCTCATACCGAGATGACGCTCTGGCCAGGGTCAAAAGTTGCTTTCCAGCCGGCAGGGCGGCGGTACGGTCGGTCCGTGATCGACAGCGACGCCGAGTTCCCGGATTTTCACCGCGCGCCGAACATCGCGGACAACCAGGCGACGTACGAGCAGGAGAACCGCGCCATCGACCCGGACGGGGTGCTCTGGCAGGCGCTGCGGGACCAGGCCGACTGGCGCGGCCGGACCATCGTGGATCTGGGCTGTGGCACCGGATTCTGGCTGTCCCGCTACGCGGCCGACGCCGCCCGCGTGATCGGCGTCGAACCCGATCCGGACCTCAGGGCACAGGCACAAAACGGCGAGAACGTCGAGATCACCGCCGGTTCGGCCGAGCACCTGCCGCTGCCGGACGACTCCGTCGACGTGATCCACGCCCGCTTCGCCTACTTCTTCCCGCCGCACTGCGCACCCGGCCTGGCCGAAGCGCTGCGCGTGCTGCGGCCAGGTGGCGCTCTCGTGGTGATCGACAACGACTGGCGGCACGGCGAGTTCGCCGAGCTGCTGCGGGCGTCCGCCTGGGCGGCGGCGCAGGGCACCGCGGCGACCACCGACGAGTGGTGGGCACAGCGGGGCGCCGACCGGGTCGAGGTCCTGTCGGCCTGGCGCTGTGCCGACCCGACCGAACTGGAGTCCGTGCTGCGGATC